>JAYUWD010000440.1:0-10121 GCA_043753735.1 Gemmatimonadaceae bacterium | reverse complement strand
GTACGAGCGGACCAGGTATTTGCGGCACGCCTCCTTCGACAGCGAAGGTTGGCACAGTGACGCCCGGCGCGGCGTCGCCATCAGGATGCCAGCTCGCGGACCGTGCGACCAGACGGAGCGACAGCACTGTACCGGCCAACTGACCCGCCGGCGTCCGATTGTCGTTCGGCCGCACTCGCATAACGCGAGCGAGCGGAACACTCGACGCCAGATGTGTGCGCAAACCGTGCGTCACCGGTTGCGCGCCGATCCGCGTTGCCATCACAGCCGATATACCCGCTATGACCAGTTGCAGCAAAGCACGTTGCATTCGATATCAACTCGACAACGGATGAGAGCGTATGAGGCGCGCCGTTGCGAACACGCCTCAGTGCAAATGCGAAGGAACTACGGGACCATGTTGCACCGCCATGACAACGAAACGGGCGCAATTCAACACTGCCCTCATGAAGGTATGCTCACAATCGCCCTGACGGCATCGCAAATTTCAGGACGTGTATGGCGGTGTGGCGATGACACGCGCGTAACTCGTCACGGCCGTACTACAAAGTTGCGCAACTCGACCCGATACTCCTGCGCGGCGCTGTCGTACCGAACATTGTACGCTGTCGCGTAGGCGCCGGCGCGTGGATAGCGTGCGGGCGTCGCGATCTTCATGGTGGTATCCGGGCGCGACAGCAGGAATGCCCGCGTCAGCATGGGCTCGAGAAAGATCATCCCGCCGTCATAGAATCCGTAAATGAACGATGTGGTGAACGGCAATCCACGGTTCTCCGCCGCGTCTGTTGCGCCGGCGTGAACGCCCATGCGGGGAATCCCGCCCGCATCCAGCGTGTAGCCCAAAGGGCGTTCTTCGGGTGTCGGCTGTCTCGCGGACTTTGCCCCGTATTGCGGATCGGCTGGGCTGATGGCGTTGCGCTGCGCCTGTGTCACCATGTAGAAATGCACGTCGAAGTGCGGTGTCGTGTAGACCCCCATCGGCGGATGACCGGTCGGTTGCCAGTTGACGCCCACGTGATCAAACACGGTTGCGGGTCCTCCGGTCGGGAGCGGGAGGATGAACTCGAGGCTCTGCATCGGAGGAAGCTGTGTTGGGAGTCCGTCCAACGCAGTCGCGGATAGCACCACGGCGGCCGAAACGACGTTGCCGCCTTTGACCGCCAGTTCGGTCCGGGCGGAGCCGTTGCCAAACGGAACTTCGACTCCTTTGAAGACTTGGGCGGCCGCCGCGGTTGGCGAATCGTTGTCGCCGCACGAAGTGAGCGCACCGAGTGCGACCACGCTAACTCCCAAAATGGCGGCGAAGACCGTGCGCGGAGTGAAGCGACGCTGTACGGGAGTGTGGCGGGACGAAACCGTCGACTGTGTTGACGTATGTTGCACTTGAACCTCCAATTCGGTTGCGGCCTGCGCGGCTGCGCGACATGCCGTTGCATCGTGCGCTCTTGTTGGAGCACGGGAACGGCGGCTATCTACCGTGAGGCGGTCAGCCCGAGGTCAGGTACTCGTCAGGCGGGTGGAGCAATGGTGCGATGTATCGGCTGATCACGTTTGGCGCCCTCGCCGTCGAGCGAGATGGCGGTGGGGTGCCTGCGCTGGCGGCGCAACGAAAGGCGCTTGCCCTGCTCGCAGTCGTTGCCGCGAGCGGCCCTGCCGGAATCTCACGAGACCGACTGCTGGCGCTTTTCTGGCCTGAAAGCACCGAAGAAAGGGCGCGGGGCGCGCTCAAGCAGATGCTGCACTCGGTGCGACGCCAACTTGGCGCGGAGGAGGTGCTCACCGGCACGGCCTCGCTCTCGCTCAACGCGGCGCAGATCGGAAGCGACGTGGCACGCTTTATCGCAGCGCTCCAAAGTGGCCGGGCAGACGAGGCGGTGTCGCTCTACACCGGCCCATTTCTCGACGGCGTGCACATCGACGGCGCCGACGAGTTTGGCCGTTGGGCCGACGTACGCCGCCGCGAGCTGGAGGATCAGTACGCAACGGCGCTGGAGGGGCTCGCTCGCTCGGCCGACGCTCGTGGGGATCGACTCGCAGCCGTTGATTGGTGGCGGCGGCGCCAGGCGGCCGAGCCACTGAGCAGCCGCGTGGCCGTCGCTTTGATGACGGCACTGAACGCAGCCGGCGATCAACCCGCGGCCATCCGGCATGCTCGCGTGCATGAACTCCTGGTGCGCGAGGAGTTCGGGTCGTCTGCGGACCCGGCCGTTGCAGCGCTCGCAGCGGCGCTGGTGTCGGAGTCGACTGCAACCACATCGCCTGCACCCGGTCGGGGTGAACAGACTGCAGGGATCAGCGCAGCCGAGTTGGCTGGTGCGAGCGCGGGGCGCGTTGACCTTTCCCCGCCCGTTCATGCGGCGGACCAACCGACGGTCCCGGCCACTAACTCGGCATCCACGTTGATCGCCGAGTACGGGCCCGGCGATGCCCACGAACAAGCGCCGGCTCAGGGAGAACCGCCCGCCACCTTCGGCCGTTCACGTTGGCGCACCCGAGGGGGATGGGCGGCAGGTTTGACGGTGGCGGCCCTGCTCGCCGCGCTGGGCTGGCGGCAGATTTCCAGCAGCGCCGGAGCCACTGCTGAAGCAGCGCTGGAGCCGCGGCGGGTCGCGATCGCGGTATTCGAGAATCGAACGGGCGACACGCTACTCGCGCCACTTGGATTGATGGCGGCCGACTGGGTAAGCCGAGAGCTGGCGCGGAGCGCACTCGTGGACGTACTCGATGTAGGAACGCTTTATGTGCAACCGGGCTCGCCCACCGGAGAACGCATCGATCCGCGGAAGCTGGCCCGACAGAGCGGCGCAGGACTCGTCGTCGAAGGACGCTACTACCGGACCGTCGACAGGGTGTGGTTCACCGCGAGCATCGTGGATGTCGCCAGCGGTCAAGTGCTGCGCGTGGTCGACCCTATAGGCACCGCCACTGCCGAGCCGCTCGCGGGAGTCGATGAGCTTCGGCAACGTGTATCCACAGCACTCGGCACCATCCTCGACCCTCGGGCCAAATTTTACGCGACGGCTGCAATGCGTCCGCCCCGGTTCGATGCGTATCAGGAATACGTGGTCGCGCAGGACCTCTACTGGCGCGGCGCGTTCGACGCGGCTTTCCCGCACTTTCGGCGTGCCGCCGAACTCGACTCCACGTTTGGAACTGCCGCGGCATGGCTGACTGTAAATGCCGCCAGCGTGGGGCGTTGCGACATCGTCGACTCGGTCGCGTCGGCGATGGCGACACGTACGTCGATTCTGACACCCGGGGAGGGATCTACGCTCGCGAACTCGCAGGCCCGTTGCGCGAGCGATTGGGAGGAGCACAACCGCTTGATGATTGCGCGCCTGCAGCTGCAACCGGGTTCGACCCATGTCCGCTGGGTGCTGGCCGTGGGTTACCGGGCGAACGGGCAGCCCGCTCGGGCTGTAGCTCTACTTGCCACGATCGACCCTCGGCGCGATCTGGGCTGGATGTCAGACCATGCGAAGGTGCTCTACTGGCGTGAGCTGACCGCGGCAAGACACGCGCTCGGCGATTTCGACGGGGAGTTGGCAGACGCAACGCGACTGGCTCGGGACGGGGGCGCGCCCCTGACCGCCGCCTACCTGCGCGCTCGCGCACTGGCGGGCGGGAATCGCGGCGCAGAGGCCCTTGCAGCGCTCGAAACGGTAGACGCGCTCTCCCCTGAGCCCGCGCTCGTGGCTGGAACTACCGGGCGCATGCGGCCACGGGAAGTCGCGACGCCGGGATGGGTACTGTACCAGATTGCGACCGAATTGGTGGCGCATGGTGCCGAAGCCCAGGGACGTATTGCCGCTGAACGCGCGTTGGCCTGGTTTAAACGTCGCGCCGACGCGGGGCCGCTTCCACCGGAACAGCGCTTCGGTTTTGCGCACGCGTTCGCACTGCTCGGACGCGCCGCCGCGGGGCGCGCGCTGCTCGATACGTTGATGCGGGGAGATTCTGCAAGCATCGAGCTACGCGGCGCGTTGGGAGCATTGGCCGCCGCAGCCAGCGACCGCAGCACCGCCGAGGTGATCGCGACGTGGCTTGCCGGTCAGCCGCCACGCTTTCCCGTGGGAATGCCGACCCTTTACCGCGCCAGAATCGCCGCGCTACTTGGCGACTCAGCACACGCGCTCGACCTGCTCGAAGGCCTTCCGCACAACGCCCACCCCTACGACCTCGCCCTTCTGCACAGCGATCCGGCTTTTGCGCGGCTACGCGGCACCCCTCGGTTTACGCGTCTCGTGACCGCGCGTCCGTAACTGTGACCAGGGCGGCAATTCACGGAGCCGCGCGCGTACGAGTGAGTACACGGTCGAGCGCATTGGAAAAAATCCGCTTGTCCTTTGCACTGTAGCCCGCGTGCCCACCCGTCTCCACACCGGCACTGCGCAGCCCTTCCATGAAATTGCGTACCGAAAGGCGCTCGCCGATTGTCTCCTTGGTGTACTCCTCGCCGCGCGGGTCGATCACGACCACGCCCTTGGGCACCAGCAATGCTGCCAGCGGAATATCTGCCGTCACCGCGACATCGCCCGTCACCGCATGTTGAGCGATGTACAAATCCGCGACGTCTGGCCCACCGTCCACCCGCACTGCGGTGAGATGTGGATAGCCGGCGGGTAGCTGCAACCGCTGATTAGCGACCAGAATGGTCTCGAGCTTCAATCGGTCGGAGGCGCGATAGCAAACGTCTTTCACATCGCGCGGTGCTGCATCGGCGTCGAGCCAGAGTTTCATGAGGCGTGAGTATTCATACTATCAAAACGGCGGCAGCAGCGTGCGCCAAGTGTACCACGCGATAAAGGCGTTCACTACAAACAGCACGCTAGCCGGCGTCGTCTCGAGCAGCGAATCGCGCACGCGGAGTCGCGCGGCCACGCCCAACAGCATGAGCAACGCGAGCCCCACTGCACTCAGCAAGCGTATGGGCGGAAAAACGTAACCGGCGATGAGCCCCAAGGCACCAAGTACCTCGAGACTGCCTGTCAGGCGACGAAATCGGCTGAGCCCGAATCGCTCAAATTCCGCGACCATTCCGTTGGCAAAAAGACAGGCGAAACCGTAGGTAAGGAACAATACGATCGACAAAACCGTCGATAACTGGTACACCAGCGTCATATCGTGTCCGCGATCATTGCGCGATATTCCGGTTGGCGAAAGCTGACTCACCAATCGACCAGAAATAACGCCGATGCCCGCAGTGACCGTAAACGCCGTCCTTCAGCTCATCGTCGGCCTTGGGCTTCTGAACGTGTGGCTGCTTCGCGGGGCTCGGCGCACGTCGTACCGAGGCGGGGGTGCGCAAACGCTGCGCGAGGAGTTCGCCGCGTACCAGCTGCCAACCGCTGCGTTTTACCTCGTCGGCGCACTCAAGGTCGTCGCGGGTGTGATTCTGCTGGCTGGGCTGTGGTGGCCGCTGCCGGTGCGGGCGGCGGCGGGCGTGGTGGCTGCGCTGATGGTCGGGGCGATTCTCATGCATGTAAAGATCAAGGATCCGGTCGCCAAATCCGTGCCCGCGGTCATCATGCTGGTGATGTGCGTGGTGCTGGTAGCGCGAACCTAGGGTAGTGTCGCGCGATTCTTCCCTGACACACGACATGCGCCCATGAAGCGACGCAATTTCCTGCTCGCCGGTGTCGGTGCCGGCGGTGCGCTGTTCCTTGGTTGGAGCCTGCTGCCACTGCGGCAACGGTTGCGCGGGTCGGCTCCGCTCAATCCAGCGGCCGGTGGGCATGCGTTGAATGGCTGGGTGATTGTGGGCACCGACGACTCAGTGACGATTGTCATGGCGAAGGCCGAAATGGGGCAAGGAATTCATACGGCCGCCGCGATGATGCTGGCCGACGAGATGGATGCGGATTGGGCGAAGGTGCGCGTCGTGCCAGCCTCGATTGACGCGATCTACAACAACATTTCGGCAATTACCGAGGGTCTTCCCTTTCCGCCGGAATCGAACGGCTCGGTTGTGCGCGGTGTGAAGTGGATGACGGCGAAAACCATGCGCGAGTTTGGTGTGATGATGACGGGCGGATCGTCCAGCATTCGTGATTTGTGGGAGCCGATGCGCGACGCCGGGGCCACCGCCCGCGAAGCGCTTCGCGCCGCCGCTGCGTCGCAGTGGAACGTGCCGGCCGACCAATGCACGGTTGCGAAAGGTGTTGTCTCGCACGCAGGACAATCGCTCACCTTTGGCGCGCTCGCGGCACTCGCGCCAAGTCACCTGCCGACCAACTTCACGAGGAAAACGCCGGCGCAGTTCACCCTGATGGGGAAAGCAATGCCCCGCATCGACGCAGAGGCGAAGTCGACTGGGCGCGCGACCTTTGGCATTGATGTGCGGGTGCCCGATCTGCTGCACGCTGCGGTTACCATGAGCCCGACGTACGGCGGTACGCCAAAAGCGTTTGATGCTGCAGCCGCGAAAAAAATGCCGGGCGTTGTTGCGGTCGTCGCACTGCCGGGAAGTCGCTACGGCGACCAAGCGGGCGTCGCGATCGTGGCCAATTCGTGGTGGCAGGCGAAGCAGGCGCTCGGCGCGCTGAATGTGACGTGGGAACCGGGGCCGAACGCCACGCTGTCGTCGGTGCAAATACAGGAGCAGTTGCGAAACGCTGCGATGACTGATGGCGGATTCGCGTTCCGTTCAGAAGGAAATGCCGTCGCCGCGCTCGCCGGATCGGCCAAAGTGGTCGAAGCGTTGTACGAGGCGCCGTATCTGGCGCACGCGACGATGGAGCCGATGAACTGCACGGTGCAGGTGCAGCAATCTGGGGTTAGCGTTTGGACAGGCACGCAGGTGCCCAACTTTGCACGCGAAGCAGCCGCGTTGGGCACCAACCGATCGGTGCAGGACGTCACGGTGCACCCAATGCTGATCGGCGGCGGTTTCGGTCGCCGCCTCGACGTGGATTTCATCGCGCAGGCGGCGGTCATCGCAGCGGCAGTTCCCGGCAAGCCGGTGCAAACTCTGTGGAGCCGAGAGGACGACATGCTGCATGGTTTTCCGCGCCCCGCCGCCGCATCGCGACTTCGCGCCGGACTCGATACAAACGGAAACATCACTTCGTTTGTGACGCACTCGGCCAGCCAAGCTCCGTTTCAGATGTACTCGCGCCGTGTTGGCTTCATCGCCACGGAGTACGGACCTGACCGCACCGTGGCTGAGGGGACGTGGGATCAGCCCTACGAGTTTCCTGCGCAGCATGCCGCACAGACTGCGCTGGAGTTGGCCGTTCCCGTCGCCTCGTGGCGCGCGGTGGGGCACTCGCATCAGGGGTTTTTTGTCGAAGGATTTCTTGATGAAGTGGCGGCCGTATCGAAAACAGATCCGTATCAATTCAGGCTGCGCTTGCTTCGCAATCATCCACGCGCAGCGAGCGTGCTGACCACCGCGGCAAAAATGGCGCAGTGGCAAAGTGCACCCACGCCGACAACGGACGGACGTCCGGTTGCTCGCGGCATCGCGCTGCACGCATCGTTCGGCACTATCGCCGCGCATGTGGCGGAAGTGTCGATCAGCAACGACGGCAAAATTCGAGTGCATCGAATCATCGTCGTCGCCGACTGCGGTTTCGTGGTCAACCCCGATGGGGCGCGGCAGCAGCTGGAGAGTGCGACGCTGTACGGACTCACAGCAGCGCTCTACGGCGAGATTACCATCGTGAATGGTGCAGTGCAGCAGCGCAACTTTGACACATACAAGCCGCTCCGCATGGACGAATCGCCGGTGCTTGAGGTGCATTTGGTGCAAAGTGCTGAGCCGCCCAGCGGTCTCGGCGAACCAGGGCTGCCATCGGTTGCGCCAGCGGTGGCCAATGCGATCTTCGCGCTCACCGGCACACGACTTCGCTCGTTACCGCTGCGGCTTCCGAGAGTGGCGGCAACATGATTGCCTTTACGCTCAATAAACAGCCCACGTCGTTGGACATTGCGCCCGACACCCCGCTCCTCTGGGCGTTGCGCGATGCGCTCAATTTGACGGGCACGAAATTTGGCTGCGGCATGTCGCTGTGCGGCGCATGTACGGTACATCTCGATGGAGTGCCTATTCGGTCGTGCTCGACCCCGGTGTCATACGTGGAGGGCAAGCAGGTGACCACCATCGAAGGGTTGAACGATGCGGTCGCGCGCGCGGTGCAGGATGCGTGGGTAGAGCTCAGCGTTCCGCAGTGCGGCTACTGCCAGAGCGGGCAGGTCATGGCGGCGACGGCGCTATTGCGAACAGTGAAGCATCCAACCGACGACGAGGTTTCGGTGGCGATGAGCGGCAACGTGTGCCGGTGCGGTGCGTATCCACGCATTCGCGCGGCGATTCATGCAGCGGCCGGGAAGCTGGACGCGAACGGCTGACCGAACGAAGATTGCGGAAGGGGAGATTGACGTCACCCTCGCGCTACATCGCGGCAAACGACCCCATGAGCTTGTCGAACGGTTCTTCGCAGGCACGCGCGACGCGCCCAGCCAAACGCTCGCCACCTTGAACATAGGCAGCGTGTACTGCGCCCGGGCTTCGAGCTTGGAGAAGTTCATGCGATTGGAGACGAAGGGCATGTCCTGTCGGCGAATGTCACCGCCGCCGAGCGTGCGTTGCGTGGTGTATGGGAGCGTGATGAGAAATCCCGGGCGCTGATATCCCGCGGCGATCACGTAGTCGGCCAGGTTGGGCATGCGCACTTCGTCGCTCAGCGCTAGGCGTCCTTCGGTGAAGTAGGCGGAGCGGTTAAGTCGCACGTTGGAGCGCCAGGTGTAGCCCGTGGAGCTGTTGAGGTACCAGCCACGTTTGCTCTGAAAGGAGAGCGTGGTGCGCCCGAAAACGCGCCTGCTGGCCAGACCGATCGAGAGCGGAAGAAAGTCGGGCGAATAGTCGGTGACCGGCGCACCGTATCCGCCAACCGCAATCACGTGCAGCGCGCCCAACGAGGTGAATGGTGTCGTGAGGAGCCGGAGCTTGGCCGCGAGCGTGACATCCTGCACACCTTTCTGCCCCTGCAACGGGCCTTGTGGCGGAGGTCCGCACATATAACAGGGACGCCATCAGCGTGACCCGATCGGTGACGCCGTACGCGCCCATGTACGCGACATCGCTCGTGGTCACCGTCCCCACGTTCCCATTGGTCCGCTTGAGGCGCCCTTCCCAATATTAATTCCAGCTGTCGTGCTTAAAGAAGAGGCCGGCGCACAACACGCCGCGGTCCATGAACACCGCGTCGTCGAGCGTTTGCGCGCGCAGAGGGGCGGCTCCGGCGGCGGCGAGCAGCAAGCCTGCGAGGAGGGATCGGCGCATTTATGGTGCATGAGGTCGAGGGGGCGCAATCAGAAGGAGTTGCGAGCGCCACTGTATCAGCAACGGTTAATGACGGGCCCGACGCTGCGCCACCGACAGCCCAATGACCCGGGCTGAGCCGCACGGGAGGATTGCACGTGGTTTTTATGCAAATTCCCCGCGTGCGCACAGGGCCGACGGGCCCTGACTTCTCCCGCCGCGTCTGCGGTACCTGGCGTTTGTGAAGCCTCACTGAGCTACAGGGTGGGACTGTGGCGGTCGGAAGCGTCGGTGGCCGAAGGCACCTTTCGATTCTCGCCCGGGCGTTGCTTCCGCCAGGGTTAGCCCAAAGACACGCCCGGGACACCGGCTGACAGCGGCCGTCAGCACGCCTAAGCCGGGGTCAAGCCAGCGTGGCCGCGGCGTCCTTCAGCACTTGGGCCGAGTGCTGCAAAGCGACCATTTCTACGCGCGCCAGTGCTGGCAGCAGCACATCGGTGGCGCCGCCGGTGCCCACGATCGATGGGAGCGACAGCGCCACCCCGTCCAGCACCAGCCGCGTGTCGCCAATGCCGAGCGTGCCAAGGTGCACGCGCGACACCGTCAGCACCCGCCGCTCGTCGCGCAGCAGCGCCCGCAGCACGTTAGCCGTGACCAGCCCAATGGCGTGGTTAGTGGCGCCCTTGCGCGCGATGATCTCGTAGGCCGCACGCCGCACCTGCAGGGCCACGGTCTCCTCTTGCGCAGCCGACCAGCCCGGCCAGTCGCGCAAGGGCACGCCGCCCACCGAGGCCTGCGACCAGAGCACGACTTCGGAGTCGCCGTGCTCCCCCACCACCTGGGCGTGCACGCTGCG
>JAYUWD010000439.1:0-3355 GCA_043753735.1 Gemmatimonadaceae bacterium | reverse complement strand
GTCTTTGCCAAGCTCGGTGTCGACGGGATCGTTCAGGCAACGCTACTCCCGTCAGGCTGGCTGCGCGTGGCGCTGCTGGACGTGGGCAAGAAGGGGATATCGAGTCAGAAGGATTTTCCGCTCCCGAATCCCGCTGGAACTCCCGCTTGGCGCCTCGCGGTCCATGGGATTTCGGACACCGTCGAGGAATGGATTCTGTCGCAGCGCGGTGTCGCGCAGACGCAGATCGCCTTTGAGCGCGATCACCGGATCTGGATTGTCGACAGCGACGGCGCGAATGCACGTCCGGTTACGCCCGCCGGGCTTTCGGTGGCGTGGGCGACGTCCGGACGCGCACTCGTCTACAACGTGAACAACGGCCGTGACCCGCTTTTCGTAACCGAACTCGCGACCGGCGCACAGCGCACATTGACATCGCCGTCGACGGCGCAGGACGGTACGCCCGCGGTCTCGCCCGACGGCCGCACGGTCGTGTTTTCGCGGGTGTCCGATGTCGGAACCGACCTGTTCAGCATCCCGTTCGGTGGCGGTACGCCGTCGCGGATTACCGTCGGCCGAGGCAGCACGAGTACGCAGCCATCGTTCAGTCCAGATGGGCAACGAATCGTCTTCGCGTCGGACCGTTCTGGTCACAACGAAGTATATATTTGCGATCTTGACGGAACGAACGTTGAGCAACTGACTGACGGTGTCTTCGGCGACCGCAACTATCGCGCGGGACCCGATTGGTCACCCAACGGTCAGATGGTCGCGTTCGAGTCGTTGAACGGGGGGACGTTTCAGGTCATGACCGTCAATGTGCGCGACAAGACTACGCGCTCGGTGGCGACCGAAGGGCGCAACGGTGACCCGTCGTGGGCGCCGGATTCGCGTCATCTGATACTCACGTCCAACCGTGCTAGTGGAGTTCGTCAGTTGTGGATCGTTGATATCGAAACGGGACGGGCACGACAGCTCACGCGCGGCGCAAGCGCTCGGCTCTCGTCGTGGTCACCACGGCTCGCCGCTCCCTGACCTGCGCGCCCCCTCATTACCCTCTGCTCTGGAGTCGTTTGAAATGATCCGTCCGTCTCGGCTGATGCTGGTGCTTGTCGCAGCTCCTCTTGCACTCGGCGCGTGCCACAAGAAAAAGCCCGTCGTCGTAGCGACGCCTGTCGAGCAGGCGCCCGTACCGACGCCAGCGACGCCTCCGCGCACGCCTACGACCACCGCCACACCGGTCGATACGATGGCCGCGATGAATGCCGCGATCGCCGAAGCGCGTGCGAAACTGCTCGAGACGATCTACTTCGAGTACGATGCCGACGCATTGCGTGACGATGCGCGTGCTACGCTCGATTCCAAACTGCCGCTGTTGAATCTCAACACGGCGCTTCGGGTTCGGATTTCCGGACACTGCGACGAGCGCGGCAGCGATGAGTACAACATTGCGTTGGGTCGTCGTCGCGCTGAAACCGCCAAGAAGTATCTGACCGATCGTGGCATCGATCCGTCTCGCATCGAGACGGCCAGCTTTGGTCGCGAGCGTCCGGCGGTACCGGGCGAAACCGAAGACGCATGGGCAAAGAACCGCCGCGACGAATTTGAAATCGTTGCTGGTGGCGACCGGTTGCGGGCCAAGTGATGCGCACCGCACTCACGCTGCGCGCACGACGATTGCTTCCTTTGGTCGCGCTTCTCGCGGCCGGTGGTTGTTTCGCGACGCGCAACGATGTGCGCCTTGTACAAACCGATCTTGCCACTTTGCGCGCCGACGTCACGAAGCACGACGAAGCGGCGCGCGCCAACCTCACGCAGGCAATCAAGTTGCTGCAGGTCGCGACTGATTCGCTTGCCCGCGTCAGCTCGCGCACCGTCTCCATTCAAGGCGACGTGCGTGGAGAAATGCGTTCCATCAAGGAGCAGCTGCTGCAGATCCAGCAGTTGCTCGGTCAAAGTCAGGCAACGATCGCGCGGCTGCGCGCCGAGTTGGCGGAACGGGCCGGGCAGGCTGCGCCGCTCGTGCCGCCCACGTTTGGCTTGGCTGGCGCAGACACAACAGCTGCGACTCGCACCACGGGTCCGCTCGAGTTGTACCAGAACGCGCGCGATCAGCTCAATCGTGGCAGCACCACCACGGCGCGCAGTCTGTTTCAGGAACTGTTGAACAAATATCCGTCGCACGAATACGCACCACAGGCTCAGTATTGGCTGGCAACGACGTACGAAAAGGAGAAGAATCTTGGTGCCGCCGATGCCGCATACGCGGCTGTTGTCACCAAATACGAAAACGCGCCCGAAGCGCCAATGGCGCTTTACAAGCGTGCGATGCTCTTCATCCAGCAGGCCAACAACGCGAAGGCTCGCGAACTGCTCGATCAGATCATCAAGCGCTATCCTCGCAGCGACGAAGCTGTCCGCGCTGCCGAGTTGCTCCCGACCCTCCGCTGATGCGCTGCGGTCCCCGTTCGCATTAGAGCCCACGCATTCAGATGGCCGCCAGCACTCCCCCACATACAGAGATGCCGTTCCTCGACCACCTCGAGGAGCTGAGATGGCGGCTGTTCAGGATGGCAGTTGCGATAGCGATTGGTGTGTCGGTCGCCTTCGCACTTCTGTACACGAAGCAGGTCGATATCATCGGACTGATCGCGAAGCCGGTACAGCCGTTTCTCAAACGGCCGTTGATGGTGACGCATCCGAGTGACCTCTTCGACATCGTCATGGACGCGTCGATCGCGATCGGTCTCATTCTCGCGTCGCCGGTTCTGGTTTGGCAGGTGTGGGGGTTTTTGTCTCCTGCGCTGTACGGTCATGAGAAGAAGGTGGTCATTCCCGCGCTGATGGGTGCAGCCGGCCTTTTCCTTGGCGGCATGGCGCTGTCGTACTATTTCGTGCTTCCGGTGACGCTCGGCTTTTTGATGAGTTTTCAGAGTGCGTCGGTAGAGTCCGTACTGACCGTGCACGAATACTTCGGTTTCGTGCTGGCGATGTGTCTTGCATTCGGCGCCGTATTTGAATTGCCGATCGTCATCTTGCTGCTGACCGCACTCGGCCTCGTCAAACCAGCGTTCCTGGCCAAGTTCCGCCGTCACGCGTTTGTCGGCTGCCTTCTCGCTGCGGCGCTCATCACTCCCGGTAGCGATCCGACGTCGTTGTTTGCGCTGACGATGCCGTTATATCTGCTGTACGAAGTCTCGATCACGCTGTCGCGCGTGGTGTACAATCGCCGAGAGAAGCGCATTGCTTCCCAGGACGTGTAAGCAGTGCGGCAGTTTTTTCGTCACGTTCGTGCCGTGCCTGCGCTGATGGCAAACTTTTCTTCGTCGTGGTGGTCGGCAACGGCATTGATCATTGCGCTGGCTGCTCCGGCGCA
>JAYUWD010000438.1:0-3364 GCA_043753735.1 Gemmatimonadaceae bacterium | reverse complement strand
CCCGACTCTGAGTCGCCGGCATTGGCGGGGCTGTCAGTCGCGGTGTCGGAGCAAGACAAACACAGTTCCGACCTTGGGCTGGTTCTCGATGCGTTGGGGAGCATTCTCTCGACTTTTGCGCGCTACACGTTTGACCTTCCCGAGCGTCCCGCCAGTGAATCGGCGGCGGAGCTCGCGCGCTGGCAGCGGCACGCGACACTGGGCGTACCACTAGCGCCGGGGGGCGGCGCGACCGCAGCGGGCATCCATCCGCGTGACTGGACAGGTGTAGTGCGCAGCTTCACCGAGCATCGTCGCGAAGAGAAGCGCTACGTCGAAAGCGCGGTCGGTGATTTGCGTGAGGCGCTTTGGTCCTGCATCCAGACTGTGCACAACGCGGTCAAGGTCGATGTCTCCACAGACGCGACGGTCGGCGCGCAGATGGATCGCGCGCATCGGGCAATTGCGACGATGCAGATTGGATCTATCAAGGATGAAGTCCTGGGCGCGCTCTCCACGATGGAGGTTGCGTTGCACACCCGTCGCACGGAGCAGGAATCGCAGTACAAGTCACTGGCCACGCATCTGGATCATCTGCACGATCAGCTGGAGGATGCGCGCCGCGAAAGTACGACGGACGCGCTCACCGGTCTTGGCAATCGCAAGATGTTCGATAAATCGATTGAGCGGGCGGTGCATCTGCATGCGCTGGGTCGCGTGCCGGTGACGCTGCTGATGATCGACGTTGATAACTTGAAGACGGTGAACGATACGATGGGGCACCAGAGCGGGGACCTGGCCATCGTTGGCGTGGCGAACAGTCTGTCGAAGGTGTTTCTGCGTGAGTCTGATATGCTTTGCCGATTTGGCGGCGATGAATTCATCGCAATTCTCCACAACACCGACACCAAGATGGCGCAGAGTCTGGCGAAGCGTCTTGTGTCGATGGTGAGTGAGCTGTCAACGCCGGAAGGGGTGGATTTCAAGATCGGTGTGTCGGTCGGTGTTGCCCAGATCCAGCCATCGGATGAAGTCGAAGCGTGGGTTTTGCGAGCGGACCAAGCGCTGTATCGCGCCAAGGAAAGCGGGCGTTCCTGCGTGATGACTTCGGGCGAATAACCGCATGTCGGGCTATTTGTTCGCTGCGCCAAGTCGAACTTTGGTCCACCGCTGCCCGTTGAAGATGACCGGCACTTCGAAGCCTTGCACCCACGGCTGAACAGCGTACAACTCGTTGTAGAAAAAGAGCGGTACGAGGCCCATCTGGTTGTAGGCGATCGAGTCGGCCTGACGATAGAGTGCGGCGCGCTTGGCGCTGTCCGATTCGCGATGCGACGCATCCACGAGACGGTCGAAGCTGGTATCGCTGAAGAATGAGACGTTGCCGCCTGCCCCACGATTGGCGGTGTGCAGCAATGGGTAGAGAAAGTTTTCGGCGTCCGGATAGTCGGCGTACCAGTCCTTGAGAACGAGATCCGTCTGTCCGGCCCGGGCGGCGGCGCGCATCGAACTCGCATCGCGCTGCACGATTTTTACGCGAATGCCGGCCGCGGCGAGATAGGCCTGAATCGTTTGCGCGAGTCGCGGAAACGGTGCGGTCTGCGAGCACCACAGTTCGAGATCGACTCCATTGGGGAAACCGGCTGCGGCCAGCGCGCCCTTAGCAGCCGCACTGTCGTACCGAATCACCTGACGTGTCGTGTCTGCGCCGTCGAGTGACGGTGGGATGACGCCGGCAGCGACGCGACCACGGCCGGCCAGCAGCTCCTTGAGCAACAGCGGTACATCGATGGCCTGTGCGATTGCGCGGCGAACGCGCGCATCCTTGAGCGGACCACGGGTGGTATTGACGCCGATGTACCAGAGGCGCAGCGCGGGCGCGCTGGTCAACCGCGCCTGTCGGGCGTCGGTGTCTTCCCACGCACGGGTCTGATCTTCGGGCACATACAGAATGTCTACAGTGCCGCTTTCAAATTCGGCGACCGCCGTGGACGGCTCGGGGATGATGCGCGCGATGAGGGTGTCGATTGTTGGCGCGCCGCCAAAGTAGGTGGGATTACGCGCGAACTTGAGGTAGTCGTCGTGCTTCCAGGCCACGAGGCGCCACGGGCCGGTGCCGACGGGCTTTTCGCTAAAGTTGGCGCCGGTGTTTGGCGGCGTGATCGATGCCACGGGCATCGCGAGCAGCTTGGGGAAGATGGCCAGCGGCTGTTCGAGTGTGATGATCAGGGTGGAGTCGTCTGTGGCAACGACGCCGATCAATTTGCTCTTGCCGTCGGCAACGTCGCGAGCGCCCCGGATCGGAAGCAACGGCCAGACGGTACCGCTCTTCGTGCCGGGGTCGAGTACGCGTAGGAAGGCGGGCGCAACATGACCGGCGACGAAGCGCGTTCCATCGGAGTAGGTCACGCCGCGTCTGAGATGGAACGTGTACGTCATGCCGTCACCGCTCACCTCCCATCGCTCGGCGAGCCCCGGTTCGATTTTCGCGTCGGGAGAGAAAGTCGTCAGCCCGTCGAACAGGTAGGCGACGGCGCGGCCGGACGGGACGTCGGAGGCATGCGCCGGATCGAGTGAGCGGGGGTCGTACCAATCGCGCGAGTCGATCAGCGTATGCCGATCCGGTGACGGCTCGGCGCGTCTGCAGCCACCCAGGAGCGAGAGGAGCAGGATGGTGACGCGCGTTCCTGGGAGGAGAGCACGGGCGCGGGAAAGGCGCATGTCGTGGTTGACTGAGGGCGAGAGGCGGACGAGCTTTCGGTCGCAATCTACCGAGGGAAGGGGTCAACGTCCCGGTGCTATCCAACGCAACAACTTCTGCATTCATCGCGCCTGTTTTCATCCGGGGCTCTGCCCGGGGCTCCACGCGACGCGCACTGGCGATTCGGCGCGCGAACAGCGGCACTGTTGGTCAGCATGTTGGCGCTTTTTGCCGAGTCGGCAGTGGCGCAGGATTTGTCGTGTGAACGCGGTGATCGGGAAGTGCGTGCGCTCCGCTTTGCCGGGAACTCCGAGTATCAGGCCGCAGCGCTCGCCGCGACTGTTGCCACACTGCCATCGTCGTTCGCTGGCCTTCCGATCATCGGTGAGCGTCGTTGTCTCGATCCCGTCGAGTTCGCCCGCGACGTGCAGCGCATCGAGACGCTGTACCGGCGACGCGGTTTTCCCGACGTCAAGGTCGATACGGTGGTACGTACGCTACGCTCGGGCGTCATCGACATCACGTTCAAGATCACGGAAGGGCAGCCGATGCGGGTATCGGCGCTGAGGATACGCGGTGTCGAGGTGGACCGGGCGGTGCAGGTTGCCGCACGCGACTTTCCGTTGCGCGTTGGCGGTGTTTTTGATCGCGGTGCACTCGAAGCGGGACGCGACACCATTGTGA
>JAYUWD010000437.1:0-3367 GCA_043753735.1 Gemmatimonadaceae bacterium | reverse complement strand
AACATCGACACCTCGAAGCCCGTCTCCTGTTCTGCGGAGCGTTCCGGTTTGAGGTTCTCGTTCCCAAGCGCGGCCTGAATGACGGTCGGCTGGTCGAGACCTGCGACACTCGTAATGCCGCCGTTATAAAAACGCAGCGCGTCGTTCGGGCCTGGCTGCACGCCCGACTGGCCGTACGAGTAGCGCAGGCGCACGGAGTTGATGAAACGCGGGGCCTTCCACCAGTCTTCTTCGGAAATCAGGTACGACATCGACGCCTTCGGATAGAGCACGCTCTGGAAGTTCGTACCGAACGCGGAGTTCTGATCGCTGCGTACGGCGGCCGTCAGGAACAACCGTTCGCGAATCGCAATGGCCTGATCAATGAACACGCCGAAAGTGCGCTGGATCGTGGTGCCTTCGCCGACCACCAACTGCGTACCGGAACCGACGTTTTGTGAGCCCGGCGCCAACTGTGTGGATCCGGTCTGCGCGCCCTGGCTGCGAAAGCCGATGTACTGGGCACCGACCGTCGTGGTGAGGCGGAGTGCGCTGGTGAGGTGGTACTGCGCGGCCGAGCCGGCGTCGACGGACAGATTGTTGATGTTGACGCTGTTGACTCCGCGTGAGCCCAGGCGTGTCGTCGCCGTCAGCGGTGGACCTTCGCCACGAAAGAGCAGATTGTCGTCGACGCGCCCAGTCCAGTCATTACCAACCGTGACGCGGTTGGTGAGCCAGGTGGTGGGGCGCCAGTTCGCCTGCGTCGACCAGATGAAGCGATTGATCGACTGGCCCGTCTTTTCGGACCACGTGTAGTACGGCGTCCAGGCGCGGTATCCCATCAGCGGCGTGCCGACACCGCTGACCGAGCCATTCTCCACAGTACCGGGGCCGCCGAACACTTGCGAGCCGAGGCCGGCCGTGGCGTTGGACTCGAGCGAGTAGCGTTGCGCAAGATTGATGAAATTCGTCGTCAGCGCGACGTCGAATTTCGGATTGAGCGTCGCATTCAGATTCAACCGCAACGTCTTGCGGTCGAGCGCATTGGGTCGGCTCGTCCACGGGCGCAACGGCAGCCCCAGCGAGTCGATGCGGCGACGCTCGAACTGCGGGAGGGACAACGCGCCAACTTCCTTTTCGTCTTCCACGCTTACGAAATAACGGAGCGCTTCGGTTCCACCGGACACCTGCACGCCCAACTTCTGCCGGTTGCCAACGTCGATCGGGGTGAGGTCTGCGTTGCCGAAAATGTTCAGCGCTGTAGTGGAGTCAGCCTTGCACTCACCCGTGCCCACGCGCTGCAGATTGCAGAAGCCGCGCGATGAGGCGGTTTCACCCGGACGCTTGCCGAAGATCGAGTACGCGTACGGGTAGTAGTTGCGATCCTGGATGCCGCCACCTTCACCCGTCACCGACCAACGAGCCGCACCAGCGCGTCCCTTCTTGGTGGTCACGAGAATGACGCCGTTCGCGGCGTCGGTGCCGTACAGCGTCGCGGCAGAAGGACCCTTCACAATCTCGATATTCTCGATTTCGTCGGGGTTTAAATCGCCGGTGCGACTGGCGTTGTTGCCACCCGTGGTGCCACCGCTTCCGGTGACGGTGTTGAAATCCGCCTGGGAGCTGGTCATCCGAATGCCGTCGATGATCCAGATCGGCTCGTTGGACAAGCTGACGGAATTCATGCCGCGCACGCGAATGCGCGAACCGGTGCCCGTCTGCGTACCCGTGGTCACGGTGACGCCGGGCGCGCGGGAGTTGAGCAGGTCGCTCAAGCTTCCAACGGGAGCAACTTCCAGCACCTTCGCCGCATCGATGTTGGCCGTGGCGTTGCCGATCTCGACCCGACGCTGTTCGCCGGTCGCGGTGGTGACGACGGGTTGCAGATTGATTGCCGCGACCGACATGGCAACCGAAAGCGTGATCGTCTGCCCCACCGTGATCGTGATCGCCTTCGTCTGCTCGGCGTAGCCGACGCGGAGAAAACGCACGGTCTGCGGGCCTGCTGGAATGCCCCGAAGCGTCGCTTTTCCGTCGGCACCGGTCGCCGTAGCGACCGACGTTCCTACAATGAAGACGCGCGCGGCTTCGATTGGGCGTGTGGACGCCGCATCCGTGACTGTGACCGCGAGGCTACCGCCAGGACTCTGTTGCGCCCGCGCGAGCGGAGCCGCAAGCACCAGCAGTCCGGCCAGCGCCGTAAATCGGCGCCAGTTGTGTGGCATGGAGTTTCTCCGAAGAGGGGGAGATAGGTGGGAATGGTCGAACGTTACCAAGCTTTGACGGCGTTGCCATAAAAGTCTCAGCACGGAAACAACATCGGCAACGTCACCACACGTCACTCGGTTGGCAAGCTGGCTGTTGCGGCCTGTCGCGCTTCCAAGAGTCCTTTCAATCGCTTGCGCCGGTGCGCCATCATCTCTAGGGCGCCGGGAACGGTCATGATGACCTGTTCGACGTGCGCCAGTGTTCGCGGTCCGATCTTGCTACGGATTTCGGCAAGAAACGGCTGCACCTTGCTGAACGCACCAAAAATTTCGCCATGTGCCGCGAGAAACATCTCGGCGTCGATCGCATTGTGCGTCACCATCGACGCGGCCATGTCCCAGTAGCCGATGACCATCCGGATCCACGCGTTCTTGTCGGAGACCATCACCGCGAAAAATTCCTCGGGCGTATCGGGGAAGAATTCCGTGATGAACCAGTGGCGGGCTTTGCGAAGTTCTGGCTCGCGACGCATGTCGAACAGCGTCAGATTGAGTTGGGCTGATTCGAAGGGTGTTGGCATGAGAGGTGTTAGTGGAGGCCGAGGCGGGGTGTGCGGAAGAATACGCAACGGCCCGGTGGGTGGGGATCGGCGCCGCTGAGATCGTCGCTGGTCGGAGCGGCGCGTCGTGGGTAACATGCGCAACTACGCCCGATGCACGATGTCGCTCACGCCTTCCTGCCCCTAACTACTCCGTTATGACAACGCGTCGAGCCTTTGTCGGGGCAGCAGCGATTGCCGCAGCGCAACTCCGATCGAAAGGCAGAGCCCCGGTCGTACGTGGCAGCGCCGCCCACGACCTCGTCATCCGCGGCGGGACGGTGTTCGACGGCACTGGTTCGGCGGGGCGTGTCGCCGACGTCGCGATCAGCGCTGGTCGCATTACCAACGTCGCCCCTCGCATCGCGGATAAGGGAACGGACGAGATCGACGCGCGCGGGCTGATCGTTGCACCGGGCTTCATCGATATCCACTCGCATGGCGACGGGTCGCTGCAGGCAGACCCGCGCGCCGAGTCGGTGGTACGGCAGGGAATCACGACAATCGTGGTTGGCGCAGACGGCAGTTCGCGATTCGTGGGCAACGATGAGCGCTCGTTTACCGCGTGGACCCGGAGCACAG
>JAYUWD010000436.1:0-10190 GCA_043753735.1 Gemmatimonadaceae bacterium | reverse complement strand
CTTCGACGGTGGCAACACCGCTCAAAACGTGCGCGAACAGCACATACAGCACCGTGCAGACAACAAGCGAACCAAGAATACCGATTGGCATGTCTCGTGACGGGTTCTTCGCTTCCTGGGCTGCTGTGGAGACTGCGTCAAACCCGATGAACGCAAAAAACACGACACCCGCAGCACCGAGAATTCCCATCACCCCGCCGTACGAATGCGTGACGCCAAGTTTAGTGGTGTAGGTGGTGGCTTCGGGAATGTACGGCACATGGTTAGCCGGGTTCATGAAGCCCCAACCAATACCGATCACGAGGCATACGATGGCGACCTTTGTGATGACGATCAGTCCATTCAACAACGCGGACTCCTGGGTACCACGCACCAACACCAGCGACAGCAGCAGGAGCACGACAACGGCGGGGATATTCATGATGCCCTGCGTGCCGGTACCGGCCATCGTTTCGAACGGAGAATGACTCCATTGATAGGGTATCGCGCCTACCCCCAGAATGGTCAATAACTTGTTGAAGTACTGACTCCACGCGATGGCCACCGTGGCGGCACCGACTGCATACTCCAGCACGAGGTCCCAGCCGATTATCCACGCGACAAATTCACCCATTGTGGCGTACGAGTACGTGTACGCACTGCCTGCAATCGGGATCATCGACGCGAACTCGGCATAACAGAGGCCTGCGAACGCGCAGCCGAGTCCCGCAACAAGAAAGGCCAAAGTGACCGACGGGCCAGCGCGTTCCGCAATGGCGGCAGCGGTGCGCACAAAAAGGCCGGCGCCGATGATCGCGCCAATGCCGAGTCCCACGAGCGACCAAGCACCGAGCGTGCGTTTAAGGTCACTCTCGCCACCGGCACCGGCATCCTTCATCAGGAGGTCGATCGACTTCAGACGGTTCAAATGGGCCACGAAATACCCTCTCGAGATGTGCTACGGCGGGAACTGCGAATGATGGCGCAGGAGTTTGGGGACCAGAATGGACGGTCAGAAAAAAGCTGACGTCGCCGGTCCACAACAGCGGGCGAAGATGACCACAGGTCCGCGTGGAGTCAAGCAGCACGAATGCCGCCTGGGTGGACCATTTGTCGAACCGCGCAGCGCTTATAACGAGTAGTTCGGCGCCTCTCGGGTGATTGTCACATCGTGGGGATGTGATTCGCGCAACCCGGCCGTGGTGATGCGCACGAATTGTGCTTCCGTCCGCAACACGTCGATCGTGCCGCACCCCACGTAGCCCATACCGCTTCGCAGCCCGCCGATCATCTGGAAGAGCACGTCGCCAACCGGTCCTTTGTATGGCACGCGTCCTTCAATGCCCTCGGGAACGAGCTTCTTCGGCGACATCTCGCCATCCTGGAAATAGCGATCGGCGCTCCCATCTTGCATGGCCGAGAGTGAGCCCATGCCGCGAATCATCTTGAAGCGGCGTCCCTCGAGAAGGAACGATTCGCCCGGGCTCTCTTCAGTGCCGGCCAGCATCGAGCCCATCATGACGCTGGACGCGCCGGCCGCGAGTGCCTTCACGATATCGCCAGAATACTTCACGCCACCATCAGCGATGACCGGGACGTCGCCTGCACCTTCAACCGCGTCCAGTATTGCTGTGAGTTGTGGAACGCCAACACCCGTCACGACGCGCGTCGTACAGATGGAACCTGGGCCGACACCAACCTTGATTGCATCGACGCCGCGTTCGGCGAGGGCGGCAGCACCGGCCCTCGTGGCGACGTTTCCGGCGACGAGCTGAATTTCGGGAAATGCTTCGCGCACGTTCGCGGTCGCGTGCAACACGCCGTCGCTATGGCCGTGCGCCGTATCGATGACGATAACGTCTACGCCCGCCTGAATGAGTGCGCGTGCGCGATCGAGATAGTCACCACCGGCACCGATCGCCGCGGCAACGCGCAGTCGACCGTGCTTGTCCTTGTTCGCATCGGGATATTGGCGACGCTTGTGAATGTCCTTGACGGTGATCAAACCCTTGAGCGCACCAAGTTCGTCGACGACCGGCAGTTTTTCGATGCGGTGCTTTCCGAGAATCCGCTCGGCCTCGTCAAGTGTTGTGCCGACAGGCGCAGTGACAAGGTCTTCGGATGTCATCACATCGCGCAACGGACGATCCAGGTCGCGTTCGAACTGCAGGTCGCGATTGGTGAGGATACCGACCAGGCGTCCGCCGTCATCGACGATTGGGACGCCGGAGATCTTGAAGCGCATCATCAGCGAGACGGCTTCGCGGAGCGATGCGGTCGGCGACAGCGTGATCGGGTTCAGGATCATCCCGCTTTCGGAACGCTTCACGCGATCGACTTCGGCAGCCTGTCGGTCGATCGACATATTTTTGTGAAGCACGCCGATTGCGCCTGACCGCGCCATCGCAATCGCCATTTCGCTTTCGGTGACCGTATCCATTGCGGCAGACACGAGCGGCACATTGAGCGAAATGCCACGTGTGAAGCGCGACTTGAGAACGACGTCCTTGGGATGCGTCAAGGAGTGACGCGGTGCCAGAAGCACATCATCGAAGGTAAGCGCGAGGTCGTCCCGGATGCGCGACGGACGCACGATGATCGCAGAGCTGCTGTCGCCGTTACGCAAAAGCCCGCTCGCGGGGTGTTCCCCAGCTGCGGGCTTCATGGAATCAGTAGTCGAGGGTGCCATTCTGAAAGCATAGACCGCATCCGCTCAGCTGACAAGCGGTTCCAGACGTCTACTCCGTCTCAGCTCGGCGCGCCATCCGACGAAGGCGGCGCCGCAGCTTGATCGGCAGAAAAAAGCCAGCGGCACCGACGATGCGAGCGACGCTCAGCTCGGAAAGGTCATCGATCGAACCGCGCCAGTGGTCAAGCAGCACGAGCTTGCCGGCGCCATCCATCAAACGCTGCACCGCCAACATGACAAAAAAAACGTCATCGATTTCGCCGAAAAAGGGAATGAAATCAGGGATGAAGTCAAGCGGTGAGATCATGTAGGCGATCGCGCCGACCACCATCAAGCGGTCCATGCGGGACACCCGACCGTCGCGCATGAGCCCAAACAGCAATCGGATGTACGACGGGATCTGCACAATAGCGCGGACGACCGTGCGCTTCGCACCTGTTCTTGGTTGCACGGTCTCGGCAATCATGCGGCGGCTCCTGGAGGGGTAGCTGGTCCGGGCGCGGGAGGCGCCGAGGGAGGCGAGACTGGCGCAGCCTCAGGCGTCGGTACAACAGCAACAGGCGGGCCAACTGTCGGAGTCGGCGCGCCGACTTGGTCCACCGCGTTCTTGGCCACGTTCACCACATCGGTGGCGACGGAGATAGTCTTTTCGGCCACGCCGCTCAAGACACCAACTGCACGGTTCAGCAATCCCATGGTTTCGGTGATCGTGCTGACCGCCATGCCGCCGGCGCGAAGCTTGTCCTCAACCCCTTCAGCGAAGCGCTGCAGCACGTTCACGGCCGCAGCGGGCTTTTCGGCGTATTTGGTCTCGAGAAACTCGACGTAATCGAGCACCTGATAGAGGCGCTCATCGTTCAGCGTGTCGAGTTTTCGGTTGATGCGCTCGCGCACGTACGGATTCATCGATTCTTCTCCCGCGCCACGAGGGACGCGCATGCGGTTGACGCAGACTCAGAACTGACCCGGAACAGCGTCAGCAATCGTCTACCGTACGCGCCGCGGAGACGATCGTGTCAGCCGCGCCAGCGTTTCCGTTCGCCGCGCGCGTCGATGTGACAATATGGTGTTGCGAAGCGCTTGCTGGAGTAGACCCCGAGTCCGCCCGCGAGTTCAGGGTGCGTCCGCTCCACCCAATCAACGGCCTGTTCGACGCGATACGCATCGAAGATCGTCATCCTGCCATCGCCGTCGGCATCGATCGCGATATCGGCCGCGTCGCCATACAAATGGCGGGAGTCGCGCGCCGATCCTTCGACACCAGCGTTGTGCAGCGGTGTGCGAAACCCGCTGTGCACTTCGAGCGAGAAGTCGAGGCGTTCTTCACCCCGGCGACGAGCCAGTTCTCGCAGCACAAGTTCGACCTTGTCCAGCACGCGCGGGTCGATCGCGGCATAGCGCGGCCAAGTGGTCTGCGAATCATGGGTAATGAAATCGCGAACCTTCAAGTGACGCGTAAGCGCGATGTCCATTTGATCGGCCCGCACTTCCGTGAACCCAGCTGGACGTTCGCCCTGCTCGTTTCGTGACCACTCGGCCGGATACCGCCCGATCTGATAGCCGTTGAGCGTACTGCCGAGTTTGAGCTCAAACGGAACGAGGACCGCGAGTTTTGGCGACTCGATGCGCTGCTCTACGCCACCACGCGAAACTACGAGTTCATAGAAACCCGCTTCGAGTGGCGCGAGAAGTGTGTCTCCGTCAAGAGGACGGGCGACGTCGCCCGCCTGCACGCTGCCGACACGAATCCATTGGTAGGTGAAGCCGATCGCAGACCCATGAATCTGCAGCGGGAAGGCCACACGTTCGCCCGCGCGAATGAAGTGCATCTGCACGTCTCCGCTCAGACCGTGCGCAACCGTAGCCGCTTCGACGACCGGCACACCACGCTTTGCGCTTTCGGCTGACGAGCCAGCCATCAACTCTTCGGGCGGCTTGTAAAGCTCGATGGCGGCGATTGCCGCGAGTCCGCTGAACACGATGGCAACGCGGCGCTTCATAGCGTGCCCCAACGGGCGCGGGTGCCGCGAACGTCGATGTGCACGAACGGGCCATGTGCCGACGTTGCGTGATAAATGCCTACACCGCCGACCAGATCGGGGTTGGCACGTTCAACACGTTCGGCTGCATCCGCGATCACCTGCGCGTCGCGCGTATCCACGCGGCCATCGTGATTGAGGTCGCCCATCCAGTCACGCGAACCATTCACGACGTACACGTCTGCGGCATCGCCATACTGGTGACGGCTGTCCTGCACGCGCCCACCCGCACCGACTCCTTGCTCGTTGTACTGCGGTGTGCGGAAGCCTGACATGACACGGAGACGGTCGACGGGAACACCGATTTTCCGAAGCTCGGCGATGACGAGTTCGAGCTTGTCGACCAACGGTTCACGCAACACGAGATACTTGGGCCAGAGGTGCGCCTGATCGTGCGTCAGAAAATCACTGAGTCGGAAATGCTCCGATACCGGAGTGTCGCGATTCGCGGCAGTGACTTCGACAAAGCCTTCAGGATTGGAATAGGCAGCTGAGCGAACCGTGCGACGCTCGCTCGGAAAGAAACCGATGCGATACGCACCAATTCGCCCGCGGACTTTGTCCGTGAAGGGGCGCATCGTGATGAAGTGAAACGGGCTCCCTTCGTTACCGGCTGAGTAGACGCCTGGATTTGAGGGTGCGAGACCACCAAAAAGTTCTCGCAGCAGCGGAATTGTGGCCACGCGCGCGGGGGTGATGAATCGAGCCCGTAGCTTGCGGCTTCGACCTCTTAGTGAATCGAGGAAAGTAAACGATTCGATGCGCGCGACCGCAGTTGGCGAATCCGCGCTTTTCACGCCTAACGCGGCGCGAGCATTCGCAGACACAGGCAAAAGCATCGCAAACGCCAGCGCGACACTCGCAGCCCCCACAGCGCTGGCCAGTTGCCGACGCCTGCGATGAGCTATGACAGCCTTGGAATTCGTGCGGCGGAGAGCGCGGTGGGCTGCGCCGTCCAACGGATGCTTTGCAGAAGAAATAGTCTGTCAGGTTCAAGGTTCTGGAGGTTCTGCCCGAGCAGCAGCGCAAGCGCATGTCGTACTCAAGCAGGACGATCAAGGACAGAGCAGGAAATATAACCGATTCCGAACGGCGGCAAAGCGGTCATCTGGACCGCTTTGTGACAGTCAGTAAATGAAAACCGGGGTTCCGAGAGCTACGCGTTCGTACAGCACCCGGATGTCTTCGTTCCGCATTCTGACACATCCATGGCTGACGGCTCGCCCGATGGAGTTCGGCTCGTTGGTACCGTGGAGTCCGTAGCCGTCACCCAGATACAATCGGAAATCGCCCAAGACTCCGGGATATTTCCGCTGGTTCGTTCCATACGGCGGAATGACGATTTTGCCGTCGGCGACGATCTCCTTCCCTTCTTCTGCTGTGAGGGTGCGAATCGTGCCGTCTTTACTCTTCCGCACAACGTCGTTGTTGATGACGGTGAGTTCACCGCCGTCGTTGAGCTTGATCGGGGCGCCTCGCTCGAGCTGCGTCAGCCCCAATCCGCGACGGTTGGACTGCTCCTGGTAATGCCAATCGGGGGGGACCCAAGCTGGCGCTGAATCCAGACGTTGCACGACGAGGCGGCCACGCGGAGTATCGAAGTGCAGCACTTTGCTGTTCCCTTTGATGACAAGTGTCTTTCCGCTGCCGGTAGCGACCGATGCAGTGAATAGCACACTGTCACCCTGCTTGTACCAGACTCGGCGTTCAGCGATCGAGACCACGATATACGGTCCGCCGGGAGCCGCTTCCGGAACTTTCCCCAGTTCGGCGCGCAGGCTGTCAGCCCCGGTGCCGGCTTCCAGTCGGGCCTGTTCGAGAGCCTCGACGTTATCATTGAAAACCAGCCGGGCGACGTCACGCCGGAAACGGATGCGAAGCGTGGTGTACCCAAGCCACGCGGTCAGCACCAGCGCGATGATCACAAACACGGGAAGAAACCATCGCGAAAATGCTGACGATGGCGGTCGGGTGTGCGGAGCGGCGTTCAAAAGAAATAGACCTTCATGCCACGGGTGAGATTAGCCTTGATGGCGGCGAGATCGGCCGCCGAAGCGCGGATCGCCCCAGGCATGACGTAGCTGCTATCGGCCAGTGGCCCGGCGGATGGGAGCGCGTATATGAGTGTGCCGCCGCTCATGACGACGGCGTCCGGGCCTGTCCATCCTGCACCAGATCGGTCGGCTGGGTCGGGTAACCCCCGATCCACCCAAAGCCAGCTCGGAAGGGCGAACGCGTCTGTTGCCGACAGGAGCCGTTCAATGGTGCGCGTCCCCTGCGGGACGGACAACTGGAGCGTATCGGGGGGTATGCCGACTCGGCGTGCCGGTCCTACCTGGACGGCAAAACGTCGCAGCTCCGCTCCCGATCGTTCAAACACGGCCGTCGAGGAATCGGTGTTGATGGAGAGATGCAGCGCGTTGTCGACGGACGCTTGGCGGCGCATGAGTTCGAGCATGACGCCCGACTCTTCGGCTTCGGCCGTAAGGATTGCATCAGTCCGCTGCCGTTCGATGGCGGTCATATCGCCGCGTAATCGTGTCGTCTCGTCGACGTATCGTCGTTGTCGTTGCAGCAGCGCTCCGTCAAGCACCAGCGTTGCGAGCAGCACGAGCGAAAGGATGATGGTACGTCGTTGCATGCGTGTTCCCGTTGGTGGCGCCTGTTGGCCACGAGTAGATTGATCCATTCTGTAACGCAAAAAATCGGTACGGCCTGCAATGCAGGCTGCAGCATGTTAGCCGCGGCATCAACCCCTGTTCACCGCTCGTTCATCGTTCCAACCCGAGTACGGATGCCCGCACGCACCGCTCGACCCGTTGCCCTGATCATCCTGGATGGATGGGGCTACCGGGAAGAACGCACTTCTAACGCAATCCTCCTGGCGAACACGCCAAACTGGAACAAGATCTGGGCGCATCCGTCGCGAACGTTACTGACTGCATCAGGGCGCGCGGTTGGCTTGCCGATCGGGCAGATGGGTAACAGTGAGGTAGGTCATCTCAATCTCGGGGCCGGACGGGTCGTCATGCAGGACCTGGTCCGGATTTCGGCGTCGATTGAAGACGGGTCGTTTTTCGCCAATCCTGCCCTCGTTGCGGCGTGTCATGCGGTCCGGGATCGGCACACAACCTTGCATCTCGTCGGGCTGCTGGGCGATGGCGGTGTGCATGCGTACGACCAACATCTGCTCGCGCTAGTCGACCTGGCAACCCGCGAAAATGTTGATCGTATCGTCGTCCACGCGATGCTCGATGGACGTGATACGCCGCCGTCATCGGGTATGGGATTTCTCAAGGAATTGCTGGCGCGTATCGACGGCCGTGCGCAGCTCGCGTCGGTGTCGGGTCGGTACTACGGCATGGACCGAGACAATCGATGGGAGCGCACGGAGCGGTGGTATGACGCCGCGGTCAAGGGTGCAGCGCCGCTGGTGTCGGATCCGTTCGAAGCTTTGCAGCGCGCCTACGATGGTGGCACCACCGACGAATTTGTGCTCCCGTTCGTGGTGCAGGGGGCCGATGGCGCGGCCCTGGCGCCGATGCGCGATGGAGATGCGGTGATCTGTTTCAACTATCGTTCCGACCGAATGCGCCAGACGTTGCGCGCATTGGCGATGCCCAACTTCACGGGCTTTGACACCGGCACGCGCCCCGACGTCAGCATCGCCACGATGACGCGGTACGAGGAGGACTTTCCCTTCCCCATCGCGTTCGCTGCGCAGCCGATGCACAATCTGGTTGGCGAAGTCATTTCCAACGCGGGGCTGACCCAGTTGCGTACTGCGGAAACCGAGAAGTATCCGCATGTCACGTTTTTTTTCAACGGTGGACGTGACGCCCCGTTTCCCGGCGAAGAGCGCAGCATGGTGCCGAGCCCCAAGGTTGCGACGTACGATTTGCAACCGGAGATGAGCGCAGAAGGTGTGTGCGATATTCTCTGCAACGCGCTGGCCAATCGGACACACGATTTTGTGCTGTGCAATTTTGCCAACTGCGACATGGTCGGGCACACCGGCTCGATCCCAGCGGCGATCAAAGCAGTGGAAACCGTCGATCACTGCCTGGGCCGCATTCTCGAGGCCGCAGAGCGGGGCGGCGCACGGCTGATCATCACCGCCGATCATGGTAACGCCGACGTCATGGTCGATCCCATCACGCATCAACCGCACACGGCGCACACGACCAATCCGGTGCCGCTCGTGGTGATTGACCCCGATGGCGATCACAAACTGCGCGAGGGTGGCGCCTTGTGCGACGTCGGACCCACGGCACTTGCACTCCTTGGCGTTGCGCTGCCCCCCGAGATGACCGGGCGCGACCTGCGCGACCTTTCGCATCCTCCTACAGTCTGATGACACTCTCTTTTTCGACGGCTGCGCCTCGCGCACATCTTCTTGCGCCGCTGGCGGTCGCGCTGTTGCTCGTTGCTTCGTCGCGCAGTGCCGTTGCGCAGGTTGGTCATCTCCCGGACAAGAGTCCGTATGAAGATGTGAAGCCGGGACAGTCACTCTCCGTGAGTGTTGGTCAACTCGGTGTCAAGCGCGATCCGGCGAATGTCGCACCGGCCGCGTCGCCCTTTGTCTCGCTGCGATACGACCTGCCCGTGGGCGGCCCGGCTGCACTGTACGCACGGTACTCGGTTGCGCCGTCGGACCGAAACGTGCTCGATCCCAACAAGCCCCGAGCAACGCGGACTGTAGGCAAGTCCAGTGTGACGACACATGTGGTCGATCTGGGTCTTGATCTTTCGCTTACCGGCCAGAAAACCTGGCGCCACCTGATGCCGTCGCTGACGGGCGGTGTTGGACTGGTAAGTGATTTTGCGCGTGCCGATACCGGCGCATACAAGTTCGGCACCAAGTTTTCGTTTACGTACGGTGCTGGTTTGAAGTACCTCTTCAAGAACGGCTGGGCGATTCGCGGAGATGCAACCAACTCGATCTGGCAATACCAGTATCCGGACAAGTACTTCGTCAAAGCATCGGACACGACGTCCGTGCTGAGCGACACACGCGCCAGGTCGGCGTGGCGTGGCAACTGGTCGCTATCGGCCGGTGTGTCGATACCCATCTTCCGGTAATCGTCGAATGCCACGCACGTCACTCACACGTCGCGTAGGATTCGCGGCAGCGCATCGCCATCGTCGTCCGGATTGGAGTGACGCGGAAACTTCTGAGCTGTTTGGAGCCTGCGTGCACCCGAATTTTCACGGACACAGCTACGTGTGCGATGTGACGGTCGCAGCTCCGGTTGACGAAGAGACCGGGTTTATCGCTGATCTGCGGTTTCTTGATCAGATGCTGCATTGCCAAGTGCGTGACCGATTCGACCACCGCAACATTGATATGGACGTCGCCGAGTTTGCGGATGGCACGCTGACTTCGACGGGTGAGCACCTGCCGCGTTTCATCGCGGAGCGGATGCAGGCAGCGCTTGCTCGCACCACCGCGCTTGTGGTGGGTGTGCACCTTGCGGAAGACG
>JAYUWD010000435.1:0-10203 GCA_043753735.1 Gemmatimonadaceae bacterium | reverse complement strand
GCTGATGCGACCGACCCAGCCTGAGATGGTGCTGGCATCGACTGCACTCGCGTCTACGCGCAGTACGCCGTAATGAACGAACAGCGAAAGCTCCTGCTTGGCGGGGTTCGAATCGACGCGTCGCACTGTCACGCCCGCCCCACCCATAGGCGCAAGGCGCGACGCATCGCGAAACGGAAGCACTGTGCGCGCGCCGGAAAGCACGGCGATCCCGGCCGCGATATCGAGCGATGGGCGAAGCGCTGTACTCTGCGCGGTGAGAAACGATACAGTGCCGACAACATCAGTTTCGGTAAGCGTTCCGCCAGACCATGACGCACTGTTTTCCTTCACCGACACAGGCTGCGCACCGACCTTTACGACCACCCCCGCGCTGATATTCTGCGCGATCATGCGTTGCGCTCCGACGCCTATCGTCGGACCGGGATCGGTGCGCACCGTGGGTGCGGCGCTCCCCTTCAGCCATACGCCCCCGAATACGCCGCCCACATCGGCGGTGACACGCCAAGTTGGCCGGATGGGCTGCGCTGACGCGCGGGGGGCTGCAGCGGTCGACGCCCCGACCAGAACCAGGAACAGCGCGACTCGACTCGCACGAGCGCGCGCGTCGACCGGAGGCGCACAAAAGCTCGTCCTCAAGGACGCCGAGCGAAGATGCGTGCGTTGCGTCTGGGATAGTGGCATGCGACGGCAGGATTGTGATGAGAAAACCAGGCTGCAGCGTTCAACCTTTGTCAGCACATTATCCTTTAAGTGCGTAGCAGTGTAGCAGCTGTGTACTGGCGGCTGGGGGATTGTTTGCCCTTTGTTGCGACAATGTCCAGGCACCATGGCACACTGCAGCGTTTCGCGCACCACTCACTTCAGCACTCGGCATGCAATTCACGCGGTTTCCGCGGCTCACGCGGATTCTGGTCCTTTTCGCGATGTTTCAGCTCGTCGCGCCAGCAATGGCGGCGATCGCGGACGCGTGGAGCATGGATCTACGCACGCCGTATGCCCACGTAGAGTCGGAGACCGGCAATGGATGCGCAGTCGTCCACAGCCACGATTGCGCCCTCTGCTCGATTGCAACGACACCAGCCGCCGCCGCCTCGCGCAGCAGGGTCGTTGTCCCGAGTTGCGTTGTGCGCGCAGTCGCTCACGGTGCACGCGATCTGCCGCAGGCGCGTGCTGTGCGTCGTCTCGCTTCACAACGCGCCCCACCAACGGCACGAGGCTGATCACCCCCGCATCGTCGCCCGACGATGCGCGCCTCCGCACACTGATGAGCAGTGTGTGAGTAACCCACGCCGAGTCAGGACATGTCCGAACATTCCGTGCGTCCGTTTTCAAACGGAACCACTGCACGTTGCTATTTCAGCAGTTTTTCAGTTGGCGTGACGCGCGTCGCGATGGCCGTCGCGCTCGCGTTTGCTGTTGCACCTCTCGCCGCTCGCGCCGACGCGATCGATTCAACCCGGATGCACAGTAGCGTCATCGAGGCCGGTATCCTCGTCGGTACCGTGCGCGACAGCAGCGGCGCACCGCTGGGGAACGTCCAGGTTGTCGTTAGCAGCGTGAACCGCGTCGCCATCACCGACGATCGCGGCGAATTCGTATTGCGCGATCTTTCGGCCGGCACGTATCACCTTGATTTCATTCGCATCGGGTTCGTCAGTCAACATCAAGTCGTGGTCGTTCCGGTTACAGGCCCAGAAATGCGATTGAGCATCACCATGCACGTCGCAACGGTGCGCCTGTCCAGCGTGAACGTGACCGCAACGCCAACGGGCTCCGACCCTCTTAACGTCACGCAGGCGACCGTCCAGCTTTCAGGCAAGGAATTGCAGCGATCGCTCAGCTCGTCCATCGGGCAGACGCTGGCGAACGAACCGGGCATGTCGACGCGATTCAACGGACCGCTGGCGAACGCGCCCGTGATTCGTGGACTCACCGGCGAACGCGTGCTCGTGTTGCAGGATGGGGAGCGCGCGGGCGACCTGTCGTCTGCCGCAGTCGATCACCTCAACGCAGTGGATCCGAGTAGCGCCGAACGCATCGAAGTCATTCGCGGTCCGGCCTCGTTGCTGTACGGCAACAATGCACTCGGCGGCGTGGTGAACGTCATCTCAAACGACATTCCCAACACGATTCCATCGCGCGCATCGGGCTACGTGTCGGGGCAGGGTGAATCCGTCACGCCGGGGGGAGTCGTCGCTGCCGGCGTGACCGTGCCAGTGACTCAAAACTTTGCTGTGACCGCACGCGGTGGGCTGCGCAACTTCGAGGACATGCGAGTTGGCGGTGGTGCTATTCAACCCAACACAAATGGTCGAACCAGCAACTATGCCGTTGGCGGCGGTTACGTCGGGGGGAAGGCGTCGGTTGGTGTGGTGTACCGCGAGATGGATTTCCGGTACGGGCTCCCACATCCCGCAGAAGACGAAGGGATTCGCATCGATGGCGTACGTCGCATGACTGCTTTGCAATCGACGATCCATACCGGCGTTGCAGCGCTGGCCACCGTTCGCGTCGATGGTACGGCGCAATGGTACTCGCATTCCGAGCTCGAGCCGTCCGGTGCGGTGGGTACAAACTTCAAGCTGAACACGCAGACGGTGAACGTTACGGGCAGAACGCAGATCGGGCGTGCAACTGGCGCTGTTGGTGTGCAAGGGCTCTTCCGCCAGTACACACCAACCGGCAGCGAGGCGTTTACGCCGGGTGCAACGAACGACAACGTGGCGTTGTTCGTCTTTCAGGAAGTCCCTTTGTCCGTCAGCTCGCCGGAGGGCCACACACCGCGTTTGCAGATTGGTGCGCGCTACGATCGCTTCGCGATCAGCACCCAGCCGCGCAACGCGGAAGAAGTAACTCGCTTTGGTGCCGCGCAGTCACGCAGCTTTGACAACGTCGCGGGTTCCTTCGGGTTGAGCTTGCCTCTATCGCACGACGTATCGCTGACCGCGAACGCCTCACGTGGCTTTCGCGCGCCCACGGTGGAGGAGATGTTCGCCAACGGGTTCCATGCGGCGGTCGGCACGGTCGACAAGGGTAACATCGGGTTGATCCCCGAGCAGAGCACCGGACTGGAGGCGGGGCTGCGTGCGCAGTCGCGGCGAACCTTCGCGCAGTTCAGCAGCTATCTCAACCTGATCAATAGCTACATCCTGCCGCGTGCGGTTGGCACGACGATACAGGATGGCGTCAGAGTGCCGTTGGTGAACTTCGTGCAGGCTGACGCCAAGTTGTACGGCATCGAAGGGCAGGTGGAGACGAAACTTGTGCACCGGCTCGTTGGCGGCGTCATGGGAGACTTCACACGTGCACAATACCGCAACGGCTCTGGCGACCTGCCTTACATCCCGGCGGGGCGCGTGGGTGCGTCGCTCCGCTACGACAACGGTCGCATATCGTTTGGCGGAGACGCAAAGCGCGTATTCAGTCAGAACAAGGTCAGTGGCGATGCGCTTGATGTGACGACGGATGCGTACACTCTCATGAACATCAACGCGACTTGGCTGCTGACGGTGCGCGGAAGCATGGTCCACTCCATCACGGTGCGCGCCGACAACGTGCTCGATGAGCAGTATCGGGATGCGACGAGTCGCATCAAGAGCTTCGCCTACAATCCAGGTCGCAATCTCAGCGTCGTCTACAAGCTGCTGTTTTAACCGTGCAACTGTTCGGCCGCAGTTCAGCCGACCGCGTAGCTACGTAACAGCTTGAGCATACGCCCGTCGGTTTCGGCGGGCGTATCGCCTTTGGGAGTTTCGAGTATTTTCGGGATTGTCGCCAAGCGGTCATCGGTCATAATGCGACGAAAGGCTGGGCCACCAATCGTGCCTTCGGCGATGAGTTCATGGCGATCGAGGTGCGATCCCAGCTTGGCCTTTGAGTCGTTCAAATGCAGGCAACCGAGTTGGGCGAGTCCGATTCTGTCGTCGAATTGCGCAATGACCCCATCGTAGTCGTTGAGCAGATCGTAACCGGCGGCCCATACGTGCGCCGTGTCGAGGCACACTCCAACGCGCCCGCGCAATGCAGCCGGAATTCTTGCAAGCAGTTCGGCCATCTCATCGAAGGTGGAGCCGAGCACGGTGCCTTGGCCTGCCGTCAGCTCCATCAGCAGCCGCGTCGGACCCGGCTCTGCTTCGAGTGCGGCGGTGATCGCATCGGCGTTGCGCGCCAGGCCGCTCGCGCGATCGTCGATGAAGTTGCCCGGATGTGATACGAGGGCATGGAGTCCAAGCGCGTGGCAACGACGCAATTCGGCGCAAAAGCTTTGCAGCGAGCGCGCGCGCAGATCGGCGTCGGGTGAGGCGAGATTGATGAGATAGGAATCGTGTGCGCAGCTCCATTGCACCGCCGTCTCCTTCATCGCCGCACCATAGCGCGTTGCCTCGTGCGATTCGATCTCGCGTTCAAGCCAGCGATTGGCCTGTTTGGTGAAAATCTGCGACGACGTGGCGCTGATCTCTCGAGCCCGCGCAGCCGACTCCCATACGCCGCCCGCAACCGACACGTGTGCGCCCAGTGGCCCGCGATCGCGCGAAGCATCGCCGGCATCAACCACAATCGGTGCATCGATAGAGGGCGCTTTGGGCGACGGTGGCTTGCGGGAGAATGTTTTCACCGCTGGCGCTGGAGGCTTGGGGGGAATCGTTTTTGCCGTTTTCTCTGGTGCTTTGCGAGTCGGGCGATCCGTCGGCATCGGCACCGGCTCACCTTTGCGTTTGCGTGCGACCTTTTCCGCTCGTTTCACGGCAGCCTTGTTTGCGTTCTTGAGCGCCTGCTTCTTGGATGGCATTGGAGCGGTCCGCGAAATGGTTGAAGAATGGCGCGGGTGGAGTGCGCCATCGAGTAGCACTATCGGCGCTGTCTACGCAACCACTCGAGCGGATCGACCGCGCGTCCTTTCGGCCGAATCTCAAAATGGAGATGGGGCGGCAAATCCGGATCGGTCGCACCTACGGTTCCGATCGTCTGTCCCTTCGCGATCTCCTGTCCTTTGCGAACATCGATGCGTGCCAGCGATCCGTACACCGAGTAATCGCCTCCACCATGCTGCACGATCACAGTCGGCCCATACGTGCCGACTGCGTCCGCGAGCACGACCTCGCCGGCCGCGATGGTATGTACGACCGTTCCCACGTTTGCGCCGATGCCGAGTCCGTTCCAACGGGTGGTGGTGTTGTTTGGATTGACGACGCGACCAAAGCGATAGAGAATGACGCCGTCGACGGGCCAGTCCAGTTTTCCAAGATCACCAGTCCGAATGCTTGACGGCGCAGCCGGCCTTGCATTCGGGGCCATCTCCGCGCGACGACGTGCCGTTTCCAACGCCGCGATCACGCCGGCAACGCGCGATTCATCGCGCGCCAATTGCGTGAGCCGTTCGCGGGTCTGCTGCGTGGTCTTCTGCACTACGGTAAGATTGCGTTTGCTATTGCCTTCGAGCGCATGCAGCCGTTGCGCTTCGCGCTCCTTCTCGGCGCGATTCCCTGTAATCTCCTGCTGCAGCTGCACGAGCAGCGCCCGTTGCGTGGCGATCTTGTTGCGCAACGCTTCGACTCGGCGTACCAGCGCTCGGTCATGCAGCGTCAGCTCATGCAGATATTTGTAGCGCGCCACGAGGGACGCGAACGACTGGGCGGAGAGCATCGCCTCCACATCGAACAGACTGCCACGTTTGTAGATGTCGACCATGCGCCGGTGCAGCACGTCTTTTTTGAGATTCAGCTCCTCCTCGGCCTGCACCAGCCCGTTGTTCGCGTTGGTCACTTCGCTCGTGATCGTCATTAGCTGGCGATCGAGCGTTTCAACGAGGCGTACGGTCGTCAATCGTTGTGCTTCGAGGTTCGCAACTTCGTCGGCCAGCGTACGTGCACTGCGCTGCAACGCATCCATGCGCTTCTCGAGTGCGCTGCGTTCACGGCGCAGCTTTTCGAGTTCATCCTGCTGTTGCCGGAGTCGAACTTCCTGATTCTGCGTCGGCGGTTGCTGGGCGTCGACGGTCGAAATCGCGATCGCGATCGCGACCAACATTCGTGCCCGCCGACTCACGTGTCGCGCCAGACCTGACGCAGTTGACGTCCGACCGAAAACCAACTGCCGACAAACCCGATGAACGCCCCGGCAAACACACCCAGTGCGATCTGTTGCATCGTGAAGAACTGCGTTGCCACGAGATTGCGTGAAATGACGCCGTTGGTGGCATACGCGAGAACGACGGCAATCACACCACCGGCAATGCCTTTCAACACACCGTCGATCAGGTAGGGCAAGCGTACAAAACCATTCGTTGCACCAACCATTCGCATGATCTCGATTTCGCGCGTGCGAGCCAGAATCGCCATACGGATCGTCGCGCCGATGATGATCACGGCGACCATCGCGAAGACCACGGCCAGCCCCGACCCCGCAACTCCGGCGATGGTACGAATGCGATAGAGCTTCTCCACCCATTCGCGACCATAGCGCACGTCCTCGACCACCGGATACACCGCAAGCCGTTTAGAAACCATTTTCACCGTTTCCGGGTCGCGCGACCCTTCCTTGAGGCGTACTTCGATGGACCCGGGCAACATCGTGCTGTCCATCACGTCACGAAATTCGGCCAGCTCTGAACGCGCGCGTTGCAACGCGGAGTCCGGGCTTACGTAACCGACGTCGGCAACTTCGCCCATGCGTTGCATCGTCTTCACAACTTCCGACAGCTCGTCGTCGGTGGTGCGCTCGCGCAGGAACGCGCGAATCTCCACACGGTCTTCGACCTGCTTGAGCGCCGTCTGCAAGTTGATGGCGACCAGTCCGAACAGGCCGAAGGCAAAGAGCGAGAAGGCGATGGTCGTGATACCGAGCAGCGCGAGCACCGGCGCACGGCGAAATGCGAGCAGTACTTCACGCAATGCGAGCCTCATCGACGTCCCCGCAAGTCGGCCACCAGGCGTGCTGCATCGACGCCATCGTAGGCCAGTGAGCCCTTCTCGAGTTCAAGAAAGCGCAGTCCGCTCCACTCAATCAGCGTGACATCGTGCGTCGCCATGATCACGGCTGTCCCCGATGCGTTGATCTCGCGGAGCAGCTGAAAGATGCCACGCGTGGCGCGATCGTCCAGATTGCCGGTGGGCTCGTCCGCGAGAAGCACAAACGGGTCGTTGGCGAGCGCGCGCGCGATGGCCACACGCTGCTGCTCGCCACCCGAAAGTTCGTGCGGCAGTGCGGTTGCTTTCGACGCCAGCCCAACCTGCGTCAGCAGTCGCGACACTTTGGGGCCTATCGATGCGCGTGGGGCGCCGGTGACTTCGAGCGCGAATGCGACATTGGCTTCAGCGCTGCGATCAGGAAGCAGACGAAAGTCCTGAAACACGATGCCAAGTCGGCGTCGCAACTTCGGCAACTCGCGCGCGCGCAACGTCGCGCTTGAATAGCCCGACACTTTCACTTCACCCGACGTTGGCCGTTCAGCCATCGTGACGAGTTTGAGCAGCGTGCTCTTTCCCGCGCCACTGTGTCCGGCGAGAAAGACAAATTCTCCTTTCGCCAATTCGAACGAAATGTCGCGCAGTGCCACGCCGGAACGCGCATACTCTTTCGTCACTTTGGACAGGCGAAGGATTCCGGCCACCGTCTACTCCAGGGCCTGAGCGAGGTCGGCGATCAAATCGGTTTCGTCTTCAAGGCCAATGCCGAGTCGGACTGCGCCTTCGCTCACCGTCAGGGGTTGCGGCGAACGCGAGAGCGCTGTGTCGCTCGCAGCAACGGCAAGGGCGCAGGCCAACGACTCACCGCCGCCAATCGCCGCGCTGCTGCGAAACAGACGCAACCGCGAAGTCACGCGGAGCGCCTTCATTGCGTCATCGCCCAAATCGAGAACGACAGTACTCCCGAATCCATCGAGTGTTGCTGCGGCGACTTCGTGATCGATGTGGGACGGTAGACCTGGATAGTACGTCTGACGAATGCTCGCCTGCGATGCGGCCCACCGCGCGACCTGCTCCGCGTTGGCGTTTTGTCGAGCGACGCGGATGTCCAGCGTTTTGAGACCCCGATCCAGCTGTGCAACCATCCCGGCATCAGGCGACTGGCCCCAGAGCAACATCTTCTCACGCACTTCATCGATCAACGCTTGGGCGCCGCAAACGACTCCGGCCTGCAGTCCCTGCTCGCTGTGCAGATACGCGTCACCCGCATGAATGACGACATCGGCGCCATGTTCGATCGGACGGAAATTGATCGGACTCGCATACGTCGAGTCGACAACCAGCGCGATGCCCAATTCCTGTGCGAGCAGCCGCGGCGGATTGAGATCGGCGACGCGCGTTGTCGAATGCACGGGCGTGCCGAGAAAGAGCAACCGCGTGTTGGTGCGAATCATGCGCCGCCAGCCACGTGTTTCCGTCGGGTCGACAAACGCCAGATCGATACCGAGGTTGGGCAGCTCGGTCTCGAAAAAACGTCGTACGTCGCCGCTGAGCCACGAACTTGCGACGAGATGATCGCCGGAGCGAAGCAGCGACAGCATCGTGCATGCAACGGCCGCCATGCCCGTACCGAGTACCAGTGCAGACTCGGCGCCTTCGAGCGACGCCAACCGTTCCTCAACGCGCCCGCCCTGCATCACCGTGGTTGCGCGCGCGGGCTGCGGCGCCATCGTCACGGGCGCGGGCCGGCGTCGGTGTCGAGCTTGATGACGCGAATCACTTCGGAGATCGAGGCACCGACAACATCGCGCAGCACGACGCTGCCACGCGGGAGGGTGTCATCGATCTGCAACTCGGCAAGTTCCTGCCGGCGATCAGTGACAATGCGAACGAGCTCGTCTTCGCTGACCAGACGGAGCAGCGCGTCGTCGGCGCGCATGCGGACCATGGGACCGCGTGACGCATCGCCACGCCGCGACGAAATGAATCCCGCGACGAGCAGCGGCGGCGAGTAGCCGCCAAAACCTTTCGGGTTGCGATTGGATTTTCCTGTTGGAATCATGCAATCTCCGGCACGGCGCCTGGAACTGCGAATCCGTCGACGTGACGCATCAGCAATCGGCGATGGCGAAGTTGCTCCAGCTGGCGTTCGGCGCTGTCGTGATCCACATCGAGCAATCGGGCCACCACGTCGGTTTGCACAGGTCCGTGGTCGCGCACCGTTTCCCAGTGCGAACGCTCGTTTTCGGTTACTACACCAACGAGATCCGCAAAGCCATCGTGCAACGCCACCAGCGCGAGTGCATGCCGTTCGAGAACAATTTCAATGGGATCGAGATGGCTGTCGTTGATGCCGCGGAAGAGCAGGTAACCGGTCGGACCATCCGCGTCGGCGTAGCGCAGCAAGAGTTTCGCGACAATCTCGTCCGCGCAGGAAAAATCGAGCACGTTCACCTGAGAAAAATCGATCGTGGTGACGACCGGCGTTCCGATCTCCACAACCTGTCGTTCGATTGCCGAACGCACGGCGGCACCGGTTGGTCGCGTAACCAGATTGCAATACAGATCGCACACGGTGCCACGAAGTACCGTCCCGACATCGATGAACAGACTCACGATTGCCGTTCCCGCGCGAGCGAACGCGCACTCACCGCCGACTTGGCGCGCACCGTTGCGTCACCGATGCGCTCAGGGATGGTGATCTGCATCTGTGCGCCTGGAAAAAACGGGAGTCCTTCGGTCATCGGCACATCTTCATCCCACTCGGGACTAATCGAGATGCGCGCGGTCCCGCTTCGTACGGTCAGCTTCCCATTCCAACGGCTGATGAATCGGCGAATACCCGCGAGCCCCTGACCGCGTCCCTTGTCGCCATGGCGAAAGCGGCTGGTTGCGCGGAGCACGGCATCTTCGAGCGCCATGCCATCGTCCCACCGATCGCTCCGACGATGACTCGGTGAACTCTCGAGCGATTGGCGGAAACCGATTCCGGCGTCGCACACGGCGATGACGACCACGCGACGGCCCAATCGCCTCAGGTACTTGTAGGTCTGCACCGCAACCCATCCACCCTGGCCCGCGTGCTCGACGATGTTCCCCGCCGACTCGCTCAACGTCATGCCGAATGCGCCAGTGATCGCGGTATCCAACCCCAGCTGCCCATGCAGAATGTCGGCGGCCTTCTGGTTGATGCGTCCGACGACACCGTGCACGTCATCGGTTTTCACCACGGGCGTGATTTCAAGCAGCACATCGGACTCGTGCGCATCACGCTGACGCGGTACCGCGCCGTGCA
>JAYUWD010000434.1:0-3390 GCA_043753735.1 Gemmatimonadaceae bacterium | reverse complement strand
TCGTACAGTTCCGCAGCGTGACGAAAAAAACCAGCCCGCGACCAGTACGATGCGGTGTCAGCATGCTCGGGAACCGCAAAGCTCATGCGATCGGTGCGCGACTGCGCGACACACAACAGTGCGGTCAATCCAAACGGCGATGCCCAGCGCGCGTGACGAGCATCGACCAGAATTTTCGCACCCTCGGGCACGGGCGCAAGCTGTTCGACGACGTGCTCAAACGTCTGATCGTCGAGCGATGGCGGCACGCTGATGACCGTCGTCACGTCGCGCTTAGCTCCCCTCGAAGATGATTCGCCAACCCGGTTGCTCCGCGATGCTCCACGTTGCGCGATGCGGCTTCGTTCGCCTTCGCAATCGCATCCGTCAACTTATCACCCGCGAGCAGTCGGGAGAAATGGGTTGCCCCCCATACATCACCACATCCGGTTGGATCCCCCGGCCCGTCGATGCGTGGTGGCACTGCCGCCACGAGCCCCGTTCGCACAGCGCCCAGCGCGCCCGCACCTCCGCGTGAGCCCGTCATCACCACTTGCGAAAGATCACGAGAAGGGATGTCGCGCAACGTTTCCACACCGGGCGCCGCAACATAAATAGCGCCGCGCTTGCCGAGTGTGACGCAAAGGCACGAACAACCGGCGGCCATCGCCGTCGCCGCGAGCGCCATCGGATCCGGGGCCATCATCTGCATCTCATCCTCGTTCACCTGCAGCACGTCGAAGCAGCCGCACCATGCTGCGACGTCTTTGAGTGGACGGGGGACACGTAAACCGTCAGGCTGCACGGCGAAAATGAGCATGTGCAGATCACAGTAAATCGGCCCTGCAAAGTGTGCGCGGATCAACTGCGTCGTTTCGAGATCGAGCTCCCATCCACTCAAAAAGTTGATGTAGAGCGCATCGAGTCGAGCCGCGTCGAGGACCGGCTTGAGTCCGAGCCAGGTCCACGGTGGCACGCCGCCCGACAGATACTCGCTCCGATGTTCATCGTCGTGATAGCGTAGCTCGACGCGATTGTTCGGATAGGGCACCGCGATCAGCTCAGCGTCGGCCGCGATGTGTCTCAGCGAGCGACAGTAGGCGCGGGCCTTGTCGACAAGGTCATCGCCCACTTTGAGCAGCGGCACGATTTCCCAGTCATCGTCGAGCGCGGCATCGAGACCGGCGAGCGAGTACGAGATGCCCCCCCACTCTTCGACGGGGACGGCGCGCTTGTCTCGACCATGAATAACGTCCCATACCATCGAACCGATCACACCAACGCGGCGTCGCTTGACGGCAGCCGTCGATGGCGTGCCACCTTCGCCAGGTGACACTTGGCTCACGATACCATCTGCGCTCGGAAGGCTGCCACCGCACCAACCACGCCCGCGGTTCCGGGAAGTTCACCCGGTACAATGCGACACGCTTCGACCGCCGGGCGAAACGCGCGCCGACGCACTTCGTCGCGAAGCGGCACAAAGAGCGCGTCCCCCGCCTGCGTGACGCCGCCAGCGATCACGACAACATCGGGGTTGAAGATGTTGAGCAGATTGGCAATCCCCATCCCCAAAAAGCGCGCCGTGTCCCGTACCACATCACGCGCGATGTCATCGCCGCGCGACGCGGCGTCGTACACGGTCTGTGCCGTGATGAGCGACAGGTCGCCGTTGACGAGTTCGCCCAGTATTGACACACTTTGCGCTTCGAGCGCTTCACGCGCACGATCGGCGATCGCCGGACCCGATGCATACGCTTCCAGACATCCATAGTTGCCGCAGCCACAGCGACGGCCATTCTGGTCGATGGTGATGTGCCCAAGTTCACCCGCCATGTCGCTCGAGCCGTGATAGAGCATACCGTCCAGAATGAGTCCGCCACCGATCCCTGTTCCGATCGTCATGCCGACCACATTCTTGCCTCCACGCGCCGCTCCAATCCACCACTCCCCATAGGTCGCACAGTTCGCGTCGTTGTCGATCGCGGCCGGCAAGCCCGTCAGTTGAGCCATGCGATCCCGTAATGGGACGTCGTGCCATTTGAGGTTAGGCGCGACCTTCACGATCCCCTTCTCTCGATCGAGTGGACCGGGCGCACCGATGCCGACACCCTTGAATGCGCCCCGCGATGAGCCGGTTTCGCGCATGGTCGTGCGGATGGTCGTTTCGACCATTTCCGCCATTCGTTCGATGACGCGATCCGCGCCTTCGTCCGACCGTGTCGGTTCGCTGTGCATCCCAAACTGACGCGAGCCGTCGTCCGACATGGCGCCAACGACGATATTAGTGCCGCCCAGGTCAACGCCGACGAAAAGAGAGTTGTGTGACATGCGAGGAAGATAATGCGCGACGCTTTAACGCAATCGCCTGGGCGTCGTCAATCAATCCATGACTTCTCCTAGGCGGTCGCCGCGCTTTCTGCTTCTCCAGCTGATGCCTCGTCTGATGCCTCGTCTGCTGCTCGTGGCGTTCGCGTCGGCATGCGCCGGTGGCGCTGACTCCACCGGCCCCGCGCCGACCGCGCCGACGGTACCAGCAACTCCGACCCCAGTCGATCCACGCACACTGGCGTCCTACTTTCCTCCGGTCAGCGGCTCCGCCTGGGATACTGTCTCCGCCGTTAGGCTGGGTTACGACTCCGCCGCGCTGCGGAGCGCCCTCGACTGGGCCGGCACGCAGCAGACGACGGCTGTCGTGGTGCTCTGGCGCGGACGGATCGTCGCGGAGCGCTATTGGCGCGGCTGGACCGAAGGCAAGGATTCGATCATTGCTTCGGCGAGCAAATCGGTGGTGAGCGCGATCGCGGGTGAGGTCGTCCGTCAGGGCAAGCTTTCGCTCGACAGCTCGGTCACGCGCTACCTCGGCGCGGGATGGTCGCGCAGCCCCTCCACCGAGTCGCGCATCACCGTGCGCCAGCTGCTGGGGATGATGTCGGGGTTGGACGACTCACTGAAAGTGGTCGCGCTCCCCGGCAATCGCTTTTACTACAACAATCCGGCGTATTATCAGCTCTTTGGCGTCGTTGCGTCAGCGAGTGGACAACAGTTCACAACGCTTTCCAGGTCGCTGCTCTTTGATCGCATCGGAATGGCGACTGCGAATTGGAAATTGAATTTCGACACTGGTGAAACAGGGCTGATATTGAGTTGCTCTGCGCGGGACATGGCCCGCTTCGGACTGCTGGCGCTCAATCGTGGCCGATGGAACGGCACTCAAATTCTCGCCGACAGTGCATGGTTTGCGTCGTCGTGGCGCGCGCTCCCACCGGACAACCCGGGCTATGGAATGCTCTGGTGGTTGAATGGAAGTGCAAGCTACCGCATCCCCGGTCCGTATCTCCTCCCAACTGTCAGAGGTACACTCATTCCCGCGGCGCCCACGGATCTCGTCGCTGCCCTCGGCAAAGGGGACAA
>JAYUWD010000433.1:0-10253 GCA_043753735.1 Gemmatimonadaceae bacterium | reverse complement strand
CTGAAAACTAATTCACTCGCAAACCCATGCCCGAGCGGACTTGAAGGCCGCTCAGCGTGACAACTTTTGTGACAGTGGGGTCGGCCGTCGGTCCCGGGACAGTCCGTCGCCAAGAAGGTTGCAGCAGAGCACCGTGATGAAGATGAACGCACCGGGAAAGACACCGAGCCAAGGCTCAGAGCTCATCGTCGACTGCGCCTGATACAGCATGTTTCCCCAGCTGGCGGTCGGCGGTTGCACACCGACGCCGAAAAAACTCATCGCGCTTTCGAGCAGGATACCCCGACCCACAGCCAGCGTAATGGCGACCGTCGCCGAGGGCATCACCGCCGGCAGAATGTGGCGCAGCACGATGCGCGGTGACGATGCACCGATCGACTGCGCCGCAGAAACGAAGTCGCGCGCGCGTGTCGACTGCACTTCACTCCGAATGACACGCGCGGTCTCCATCCATCCGAGTACGCCAACGAGCACGATCAGCAGCGGCACACTCGGCGACAACACCGCCGCGGCGATCATCAGTAGCGGCAGACGCGGGACCGACAGCATGGCTTCCGTAAAGCGCATCAGCAACGCGTCGATCCAGCGTCCAGCGTAGCCAGCCGTTGCACCGACAACCACACCGATCAATGCGCTGACGGCGGCGGAAATAAGACCGATCGCGAGGGAGATCCGCGCACCGAAAAGAACCCGCGTGAGCAGGTCGCGACCGAGTTCATCGGTACCGAACCAGTGCGTGACCGACGGCGCGGCGCGACGGTGGTTGAGATCGAGGGCGTCGACCGCATACGGCGCGACCAACGGCGCGAGCGCCGCGGCAATCAGCAACGCACCAAGCAGGCAGAACGCGATAAGCACGGCCAGTGGCGGCCGGGGGCGTGATTTTGTACGCCGCCCGGCATCGGTTGACGGATCAACCGCTGTCGCTTGCGCATCGGCAATCAGCGCGCTCAAGTCGGCGACCGGGTTCGCGGGTCGAGCGCATGTACCGTCACGTCGGCGATGAAGCTGAGTATCACCACCGCGATCGATGCACACATCAGGAACGCCATGAGTACCGTGTAGTCGCGCTTGGCCAACGCTTCAGTGAAAAGACTACCAATGCCGGGCCACGCGAACACGCTCTCGGTGACCACTGCCCCCGAAGCCATGATGGATGCGTCGAGCAGAACGACAGTGACAAAGGGCAGTAGTGAAAGTCGCAGCGCATGCCGCACCAGGATCCGCGTTTCGCTGAGGCCGCGCGCGCGCGCTGCGTTCGCCAAGGGCGTGGCGAACGTCGTGCGCAATGAACCGCGCAGGTAGAGCATCCAGCCGGCCGAGTGCGCGACCGCGAGCACGCCGGCTGGTAGCAGCAGATGACTGAGTTGATCGGCGAAGCCGCCACCGTCAAACGACGCGCGTCCTGATGACGGAAGCCACCCGAGCCAGTTGGCGAACAGCAATTGCAGAATGAGTCCGAACCAGAACACGGGGAGCGAAATCCCGGCAACGGCCACGAGCATGTTCACGCGACCGATACGTGGATGCTGAGCGCCGAAAAGCGCCGCGCCCAGCGCCAAGATCACTGCCGCCACCGTGGACACGCCAACCAGTTGCAACGTGGCCGGAATGCGTTCGCCGATTCGTGCAATCACCGGCCGACCGTCAGCGAAGCTGTACCCCCAGTCGCCGCGCACGAACGAGGCGAGCCAAGACCAGTACTGTTCGGCGAGTGAGCGATCAAGTCCCAGGGCGCGCCGCAACCGTTCGATGTCCTGCGGTCTGACGTTGGGATTGTCGAGATACAGCGAGAGCGGACCGCCGGGCACGGCGTGGATCAGGGCGAACACGAGAAGCGAAACCACCAGCAGCAGCGGAATCGCCTGCGCCGCACGACGCACGATAAAGCGAAACACAATGGGCTCAGTGTGCGCGCGCGGCGACTTGCCGCGACGTCCGAGCCGTCAAAAACACAGAGATCATGGCGTGCCGTTCGCGAATTCCCATTCGTGAACGTTCCAGAACGGCCCTGCGTTGGTTGGGTTGCCTTTAAAGTTGCGGAGCGTCGCCGGTATCGCGTCGATCTTTGACGTATTGTACAAAATCAACTCTGGCACCAACTCGGCGACCCGCTTTTGTGCGCGTTGCAACAACGTCTTTCGTTTCCCCTGATCTGCGGTCCGATCGGATGCGTAGAGCATCGCGGTCAATGTGTCGTCAGCGAAATAGTTGATGTTGCGCCCGGCAGGCGGCGTTCGATCCGACGCAAAGAAGAGCGTGATCTCGGGGTCTGCGCCCGACTGCCACCAGTGCAGCATCGCATCAAATTCACCGCTGAACCAAACGCTGCTGATGGACGTACCGTCGATCAGCTTGACGGTCGCGTTCACGCCAACATCCTTGAATTGCTGTTGCAACACCTGTGACACGTTCTCACGAATGGCGAAACCGGCCTGCGTGATGAGGGTGAAGGCGAGGAACTTGCCGTCCTTGGTGCGAACTCCGTCGGCACCCGCCTTCCACCCCGCGGAGTCGAGAATTGCGCGAGCCAACCCTGGATTGAACGGATAGCTCTTCACATTCGGTTCGTACGCCCACGACAAGGGTTGAATCGGCCCGTTCACGGTCGTGACCAAACCATCCAGCATCGACGTCACGATCTGTTCCCTATCGATCGCGTGGGCAAGGGCGCGACGCACGCGCAGCTCCGCGAACGGTGGAAAGTGCTTTTCGTTGAGCGTGACATGCTCATACCCGTTGCCGATCACGCGGTTGAGCCGTAGCGACGCCACCCCTTTCAGTTCACGGACCTTGTCCCACGGCACGAGCGCGACCATTTGCACTTCACCCGACTTGAGCTGATTGATGCGCGTATTTGCGTTTGTCACGAACCGAAACAGGATCCGGTTGATCTTCGGATAGTCGGCACCGCGCCAGTAGTTTTTGGTCTTCTCGAGCAGCACGTATTCACCCGTCTTCCACTCGACGATGTGATACGGGCCTGTGCCGAGCGGATTGCGATTGTAGTCGTTGGCCTTGTCGATATCGCGACCGTCGAGCACGTGTTTGGGAAGTGTGCCGCGCGCGAATTGCATCTGATAAGGCGCGTACACTTCCTTGTAATGCACGACGGCGGTGAGTGAGTCGGGCGTGTCGACCGAAGAAATGCGGTCGAAGCCATCGGTGCTTTCGGGCTTCCAATCGCCCTTGATCATTGCGTCAACGGTGAACTTGACGTCGGCCGAGCTATGCGGCACGCCATCGTGCCACTTTACCCCCGGACGCAACTTCCACGTCACGTCCATGCCACCATCGGCGCGCATCACCACACCGCCGTTCTCGACGGTCGGAATTTCCGTGGCGAGCACCGGCACGACGTGCATCTGCTCATCGCTCGTCACCAACCCTTCAATGACGCAGCTTTGGATATCTTCGAGGATGTGTGTCGCATAACGGTTCATCGTATCCGGCTCCCGGTCGTAGCCGACAGTGAGCAGATCGTTGGACGCGCCTTTCGCCCCGCCGCCTTTCGAATCACCGCCCTTGTTGCAGGCAGTCGTCGCCACTGCCGCGACCATAACAGCAACAAATGCAAGCGCGCGGGGTCGATTGCGCATCACGCAACCTCCGCCATCATCATGCGCGCGACCAACGGAACGGGAATCGAACCGTAGCCGAGAAGCGTATCGTGGAAAGTCTTGAGAGAAAATGCGGGACCGAGCTTTGCTTGCATATTGCGCCTGAGATCAAGAATGCCTTGCGTGCCAAGCCAGTACATGATTGCTGTACAGGGAAACATTGCGTTCTTTGTCGTCTCCGCACGCGCAACATCAACGCCTATTCCCACTTCATCGCGATAGAAGGCGACACACTCGTCGACGGACATCGTTTCCTGGTGGAGCTCGATGTCCACGATCGCCCGCGCAAGGAAACGCAGGCGAGAATGCTGTTCGGAGACGCGCTCAAGTGGCGTGAAAAAGTCGAGTTCCTCCATCAACTCCGTCGCGTAGCAGGCCCACCCTTCGGCCATCGTGCCGGCGCAGAACATGCCGACGCGATTGGCGCAGTCGACGGCGGCGATCTTGCCGATGCGTGAACTGGCGCGATGGTACGCGTGCCAATTCTGCACGTGGTGACCGATGGCGCCGTGATGGACGACATGATTGAGCGTGATCACGCTATGGTTCCACCCGCGCAGATGCTTCTCCGCTGCAGGCGGATCTTCCGGAAGCGGCGGCACGACGTAGTCGTAGACCGTGTACGGATCGAAGGGCGCGGGAGAGCGATAGAACAGGTAATACAGGTATGGCGCGGCGTCGCGCGTGGCCGCCGGGAACGGTACGTAGCGAATGGGCCAGTCGGGCCACGTGACGACGTTGCGCTCCAGCGCGCGTGCACGGCAGCGCTCCCACGTCTCTCCGAAGGTCTGGAGATATTTTTCGGCAGACGGATGATCGTCCACCATTTGCTCCTGCGCACTTTCCAACGAGCCAGCGACAGCATTCGCCAGTGCCGCTAACTTGGCCTTCTCTATTGCGAATGCGGCACGTGCATCGGCGAGCAACTCCGCTCGCGATCGCATGCATTGATGCCCCTGCGACAAAAGCAGGTCGTACATCGACGCGCCACAGGACATCGTGCCCGCGCGCGTCGGCTTACGCATACGCAGCCATTCAGCGAAACGATTGAACGCGAAACGAGCCGGCTGGGACGTCATTCGCACGCCTTCGGTCGATTCTGGCGACAATGCACGCTCCACCGCCCACGCTTCAACCCCCTTCGTCAGCAACAGCTCCGCGCCTTCGCAGTCGCGCAACGCCTTTGCCACCCACTCGGCGGGAATCGGTGCATCGCGCATCACATCTTCAGCATCAGCGAAGAACGTGATCAACCGCGCGCAGCGTGCGGCCACTCGGCCTTCAAGATCGTCGTTGGATTCAAGATTGCGCATCATCAACGAGGCGATGCTGAAAACCGCTTCTCCGCTCCACAACGCTGGGTTGCCACGCACACCATGACGACTCGCATTCTCGGCGATCTGAATCTCGAGAAATGCAATCGCCAACTTTGCATCCCGACTGTCGATGTCGGCGCGCAATACGCGCGCGTCATGGGTCATGGCGGCCGGATAGGAGGCAACCAACTCCGCGCGCAAAGCATGCATTTCCGCATCCAGCGACCAAAGTCCCACGTCGCTCCAGTCAGGCAGATCGCAGTCGTACGTATGGATTCCGGTGAACGTCGCATTCACCGGACGCCGCATGTAGTAATGCACAAAAAAACGATCGAGAACGTCGCTCACCGTTCAAGCGGGATGGAGACCCACCGCCGTTCGCGGAACGACCGCTCCACCGCGTTGATCAATTCCTGCACGTGCGCACCATCTTCGAAGTTCCCTTCGTTCTCTGGTCCGTCGCTCAGAATTTCGGTGATGAAGGAGCTTACGAGGTTGGCATAGAACAGCGATCGCCAGGACTCACGTTTACTACCACCGGGCGGATAAAACCGCTGCGGCACTTCGATTTCGCGAAACTCCACCTGATCGGCGGACGCGGCCTTGAGTGATTCACAAATGCCGTTCTCTTCGACCAAACGACAGATCAGCGCACCCTTGCTGCCATACACGCGTGCTTCGATACCGGGATAATTTCCGACGGTCACAAAGCTGGTCTGAATCGAACCAATCGCGCCGTTCGCGTACTCGCCGATGAATATGTCACCGTCATCGATGTTCATGCGCATCATCGTGCCCGTTGCACGCACGACACGTTCGGGGATGAAGTTTTTCATCGTCCCTACCACCGACGCGAATCGACTTCCCATAAATAGGTGTCCGATATCCATGATCGGTGCGCCGTAGCCTTCGAGCGACGATACCTGTATCACCGTCTGGTCAGCTTCATGATCGACCTGGCGCAGCGGATTCTGCGGATCGAGCCACTGCGAATTCTGCTCGTAGCCATTGAAAATGAACGGCTTCCCGATGAAATCCTGTTCAATCAACTCCTTCATGTATTGCATCGCTGGGCTATATCGAAAAGTGAAACCAAGCTTGGTCTTCACTCCCTTCTCGGTTGCCAGCGCAGCCGCGCGTCGCGTCTCTTCGAAGTCGTACGCGACCGGCTTTTCGCACAACACGTGTTTCCCCGCCTGCAGCGCCGCCCAGCTCAGATCAAAGTGCGTCGCACTTGGCGTACACACATCGACAAGATCTATATCTTCGCGCGCGATCAATTCCTCATGCGACGTATACACATTGGGGATATCAAACTTTTCGGCGAACGCCTGCGCCCGTTCGATCATCGGATCGGCGATCGCAACAAGCTCACACCGCGCGTCTCGCTTGTAGCCTGGGCAGTGCGCGAACTCAGCCCATGCGCCCGCCCCGAGTACTCCAACTTTCACCCGGCCTGGGATCTTCGTCGTGCGTCGCGCGTCCGCCATCAGTTGATGATCTCCGATTTGTCGCCCGGAAGCAGCAGTTGTCGATGCGCCCAGATCGGCGCGATACCATTGGTCATGATTCGTTCGTGAAACTCGCGCAGATTAAACTTCGCGCCCATCCTGGCCTTGTAGTCGGCGCGCAGCTTGAGAATTCCGCGCTTGCCCAGAAAGTAGCCGCCGTACGTTGGATCGTACGAGGCCCGCTCAGCCTCGCGTTTCGCGGCTGGCGCTGACACATACGCTTGTTCTTCAAAGCATCGCTGTGCGTCGGCCAACGTCCACTGCTTCGTATGCACTTTGATGCCCGACAGCATGCGGCAAATGCGGGTCAGCGCATCGCTCACTTGCGCCAGTCGTTGGCGCGGGTCGCGGTTGCCGAAACCTTCATCCAACACCATCTGCTCGGCGTAGTGCGCCCACCCGTCCTGTCCGGACGACGGCTGCGGAAACGGGTTTAATCCAATCCAGATGCGACGCACTTTCCCCGGCGTCTTCCGCATGTAGGTCGAATGCAGCCAGTGACCGGGCATGGCTTCATGCGCCGCTGTGTTACCGAGTGATGCGTAATTGTATCGCTCCAGCCACGCGTCCTGTTCGGCAAGCGGCATGTCGGCGCGGGCATCGGTGATGTAGAAAATGCTTTTTACCGGCGTCTTCTCCAGCGGCGGCGATGCATGCATCGATGCAAAACCGAGGTCGAACGGCTGCGCGGGTTGCACGATCACGCGCTCAGTCGGTGGCAACGACGCAATTTCCTTGCGTGCCACGAAGGCAGTCAGCGAGTCGACGATTTGTCTGGTCGCCGCAACCACACCGCCCATTTTCGGATGTTGCTTGCGAACCGCTAACCACGTTGTGAGCGGATCCTTTCCGGGCGCCAACCGCTCCGCTGCCGCGCGAAATTCCTTTTGCGAAACGGAAAGTTCCCGCTCGCCGATCGCCACCATCCGGTCGAGCGGCGTATCGATCAGCTCTTCAGCGCGATACCGACGCGCAAGATTTTCCGCACCGATCGTGAAGTCACCACTGGTCTTCGGAATGACTTCTTTCTCGAGATAAGTGGTATACGCCGCGATCAGCGGGATTGCCGCGTCGGCCGCAACACGCAGCGAATCCCGCAACGCTTTGTTCAGATCCGCAGCGAATGCAAGATCGAGATCCCGGCCGAGCATATCGCTCGCACCGTGCATCATTGCTGCACCTCGTTCCGCGAAGAGCCTCGGTGGATTGACAATGTTTGTTCGAGCTGCGCCAATGAGCTCGGGCACGTGACGCAACTTGCTGATGATGTTGCGCATTCGAATCGGCGCAGGACTGCTTTCCATCGTCATCAGATTGTGTACGCCATCAGTCAAAGCCGTCGCGTAAAGCATTGGATTGCGCTGCCAATTCTTCAATGTCTCCTGCTCGAGCAACCACCCGTCGATGACGCCAAGCAAAATACGCTGGTCGACACGTTCATCTGGGGTGAGCGACCTCGCATCGAAACCCTGTAGACGCACTTTGTCGCGTCGTAACGCGTCTACTTCGGCACGAATCCCTGTGGCCGAGTAATCGTCGAGCAGATCGTCGTGCTCATGAATGCCATTGCCGGCCGCGATGGACGGATGGCGACGCGCGAAATCGTCGAGGTACTGATCGACCACCCCTGAAAACTTGGTCGCGGGCTGCGGGCGCGGGAGCGCAAGGAGGACGAGGAAACAGAGAGCGGGAGCGGCGAGCAGTGAACGGAGCATTTGGAAACTCGGGGATCGGGGATCGGGAATCGGGGATCGGGGTGGAATTGCTACTGCGGCGCCGCGCCTACGCCGGATCCCGCGTCAACGGCCCCCGAATCTCGAATCCGGAATCCCGAGCCATGGCCCGCTACGCATCAAACCCCACCACCAAATTCATCCCCGCCTGCCGCGCTCTCTGAACCGCCGTCGCTGCAGCAGTAAGCAGCCCGTCAACACTCGTGACCTCCTCGCTCAACTCCGCGACGCCAACACTGAGCGTGCTGCGCACGCCCTGATACTCGCCCTGAAAGAGGTGACGTTGCATCCGCTCGCGAATACGTTCGGCGAGTACCAGTCCCCCCGAAAGCTCGGTGCTGGGTAGCAACACGGCAAACTCTTCGCCACCGACGCGACCAACGATGTCTGTCGTACGCGATTCCTGGCGGCACACCCACGCAATTGCGCGCAGCCATTCATCGCTGAACGCCTGCCCGTAACGATCAACGAGTTCGCGAATTCGATCTGGGTCGACGAGCAGAAGCGAGAGCGGCTGTCCGTAGCGGCGACCGCGCGCGACTTCAGAGCCGGCAACCTCAAAAAATGCGCGACGTGTGCTGACACCAGTGAGATAGTCTGTGGTGCTCGCCGCGTCTTCGCGCGAGACTTCGTCGAGCTTGCGTCGATCGGAGAGATCGCGCGTGACGACAGAGAATCCGATCGCTGCTCCGTCAGCCCCCCGCAAAGCCGTGACTACGGTGTTGGACCAAAACGAAGTGCCATCGCGACGTTCACGATTGCCTTCTTCTTCGCACCAGCCGTTGCGCGCTGCGAGCGCCAGGGTGTCACGCACATGCGCATCTGCCTGGAATTCACTTGGCAGCAACAGCGCGAGTGACTTGCCGAGTATGTCGATAGCCGACCATTGATGGACGCGTTCCGCAGACTCGTTCCATGAATCGACCGTGCCGTCAGTGGTCACGGTGAAGATCGCGTAGTCGCGAACCGCACCTTCGACGGCGCGCAAACGCTGCTCGAGTCGTCGGACCGTGCCGATCGCTTCGGCGAGATTACCCGCGTCGGTTGCGATGGCAACGATCTGCCCCGGCGCAACCTTCACCAGCGCGAGATGCACGCCCCGCTGCTCGTCTGGGGCGAGTAGTTCCAGCGACTCCACTATGACGCCGCGTGACCCGTCGTATCCACGCACACGCGCGGCCAGATCGGGGGCAACTTCCCCAAGAGCATGAAAAAGATGCTCGAGTGAGCCCGCCCGCGTGAACGGTGTGAGCAGTCGACGCGCGGCGAGATTTGCAATTTCCACACGCCCGTCTTCATCAATGGCGACTAGCCCGACCGGCGCAAGAACAAACAGGTCCAGCAGGGCCTCGGGGGTCACGCGCTACCCTCGGCGGCGGCGGCACCGTTGGCGGCCACCTCGGGTGCAGCCATGAGCGCGCGGGTGCGAATCTCATGGACCACTCGTGCGATGAATGCGTCACCCGAAAGAATCTCCTGCTTCTTGCCGGCGCCCCGAACACGCAACGCGACATTTCCTTCGTCGGCTTCCCGCTTTCCGATCACGCACATGTAGGGCACCTTTGCCACCTCGCCTTCACGCACGCGATAGTTGAGGGTCTCGTTTCGCGCGTCGAGATGCGCGCGGATGCCGGCGTCCTTCATGCGTTGCACCAAGGCCGCGGAGTAATCGTTGTAGTCGATTGCGATCGGAATGACGCGCACCTGCTCGGGTGAAAGCCACACGGGAAACGCGCCTGCGAAATGTTCGATCAAAATGGCGATGAATCGTTCGAATGAGCCACTGACGGCGCGATGAATGACAACCGGGCGATGTGCCGTGTTGTCTTCGCCCGTGTAGCTCAGGTCGAAGCGGTCGGGCGCATTGTAGTCGAGCTGGATGGTGCCCAGCTGCCACGCCCGACCGATCGAGTCGGTGACATCAAAGTCGATCTTTGGACCGTAAAACGCACCGTCGCCTTCCTTCAATTCGTACGGGCGGCCTGTGCCATCGAGTGCCCCGCGCAGCGCTGCTTCGGCACGATCCCACAGCTCATCAGAACCGATGCGCTGCTCCGGACGCGTCGCGAACTT
>JAYUWD010000432.1:0-3397 GCA_043753735.1 Gemmatimonadaceae bacterium | reverse complement strand
TGGACAATGCGATCGAAGCTGGGATCTACGCGGCGCTTGATGAGCCGAGTCCGTATGCCGAGGAGCTGTCCACGATTTCCTCGGCACACGTCGCGGCGCACACAGAAGTTGAAGATGCGGCGGAGGTTAAGCCATTAGCTGCCTCAATTGAAGCTGACGCACTGCCAACGCCGATCGTTCGCCACACCGTCTATACGGCGCGCTATCGCCTCGTCCAGAAGGGACCTGAGCGCGGCAAATGGGAAGCGGACGTAGTGGCCGAGGCCGAGGCCCCGTTGATCACCGTCGAAATGGTTGTGCGTGGTGTGCAACGACGTGCGGGCGAAGAGTCTGACACCACGCGCTTCACGGCCGCACAAATAGCGCGTGCGCTTCGCCTTGAGCTTCCAACTCCACCATAGCAGCGACGTCGACATCCACGTGAACAACAACGCCGACGGGGCATCCTCCGCGCTCGACGCGGCTGCGCAAGGTCGCGGTGCATTTCGCGACTATCTGCGTGACCACAATCTTCCCGTCACCGCGCAACGCCTCGCGATTGCGGACGCTATTCTGGGCACCGATCGGCATCTCTCCGCCGAAGACGTTGCCAAGGAGCTGCGGTCGCAGGGCGCGAATGCCGGCACCGCGACGGTGTATCGTACTATCGAAGTGCTGGTGCGCAGTGGTCTGGTTGTCGAACGTGATTTCGGTGAAGGATTCAAGCGCTACGAAGCGGCGCGAGGCATACCGCACCACGAGCACCTGCTTTGCACAAAGTGCGGACGGGTCACTGAGTTTCGCGACGAACGACTCGAACGCATGACAACGCTGCTGGCCGAAGCGCACGACTACTCACGTCAGCGTCATCAGCTGGTCATCTTTGGTCTCTGCGGCGATTGCCGCCCTGGATCCGCTCGCAACCGGTAGGATACGTGGCCCCCGAGTCTCTCACCATACTCGTCGCTTTCAGCGCCGGGCTGCTCAGCTTCCTGAGCCCGTGTGTGCTTCCCCTGGTGCCGAGCTACGTCACCTTCATCACTGGTCTCGGCCTCGAAGATGTGACCCGCGCGCGACGCACGACATTTGTGCATGCGCTGCTCTTCGTGCTCGGATTTTCGTTCATCTTCGTTTCGCTTGGCGCAGGTGCCACCGCGTTTGGGCAGCTGATGCTTGCCTATCGTGGCTGGATCGCAAAGATCGGCGGCGCATTGATGATACTGATGGGACTTTGGATGCTCGGCGTACTCAACATCGGCGCACTTCAGCAGGAGCGTCGAATCCATCTCACAGACAAGCCGCTTGGCTACCTCGGCACGGTGGTCGTTGGCATCGCATTCGGTGCCGGATGGACCCCATGCCTCGGCCCCACACTCGGCGCGATCCTCGCACTCGCCGCCACGCAAAGCCAGCTGTCAAAAGGAATAACTCTGCTCGCGGTCTACTCTGCAGGACTCGCCGTGCCATTCCTTCTCGCCGCACTACTGCTCGAACGCTTTCTCGCATTTTTCAAGAAATTCAAATCGCACCTTGGCACTGTCAATCGAATCGCCGGCGTGCTGCTGATCATTGTGGGTGTGCTGATGTTCACGGGCTGGTTCGAACGCCTTGCGGCGATGTTGCAGCCGTATACACCGGAGTTCTTGTTGGAAAGGATGTAGAGAAGGGACAGGGGATCAGCTATCCCCTGTCCCCTATCCCCTATCTCCTATTCCCCTCTCTTACGCTAAAAACGGTGTCACGATCGCCGTGACTTGCGCCTTCGTCAATGGCTCATCGAACGCTTCGGTGTACGCGGCCATGCCACCGTTGTTTGCAGCATCGGGCAAGGTTGAAATCGCGACGCCGCTTTGCGTGGCAACCTCTTCTCCGTCGTAGATTCCCTGCGTGAAAGCAGGTAGATCATCGCGACTGTTGTTGCTGATCCATCCCTTTTTCCCGCGCAAGCGCCGAATCATTGCCGCGTGGCGTCCTTCGACGGAATGAATGGCAAGTGCTGCGGTCAGTGCGGCCTTGTCGTTCATCAGGCGCGGGGCCTGACCTTTGTACGCCCGCACTCCAGTGTCCTCGAAAGCCATCGCGAGCGCCTTGAAAGTTTCGTACTGGCCAGCGGAGAAGTTAAAGCCAGGCAGGTTGCCCTTCGCCGTGAAGTCAAAATTTGGCTTTGCTCCCGGAGTCGCACCCTTGCCCGTGATCAACGACTGGAGAGCGGCAACGTGCTGGTTTTCGTGAGCCGAAATCGTGTTGAAGATTGTGCGATCCGCAGCATCGATAAGTCCGTTGCCTGCAACTCCCTTGTTGTAGAACTCGGCCTCGAGGTACTCGAGCAGCAGCGCAAACTGCAGCACGTCCAGCACATCCGACGGCGTCTGGCCATATGCATCCTTGGCCAACGCGCCGAGCGCGATGGGAATGGAGCCGAGTGCAAGCAGCGCGGCCGTACTGCTGCTCATGCTTGCGCCCTTCGCGATCTCGTCGGCGCGCTTGTCGAGCGTCGTGAGAATTTCCGGATCGATCGTATCGACCAACGGGGTGTGAAGTGTAGTAGTCATGGTTTGCTCACCCGTTGTTGTTGGGGCCTTGAACGAACGTCGCGGGGGTGTTGGCGAAGCTGAGCTTGTCGACGATGAAAGACTGGGCAGCCGTCGCGACCTTGAGAGGCCTGAATGCATCGTCAAAAGTCCTGGGAGCGAAGTCGCCGGACTTCGGGTTCAGCAGATCACTGATCGCAGATGCATGCCGCGCTTCGACAGATACGATCTTGCCAGCGAGCATCAGGTAATCCGGCGACGAGAGATATTGCGCAGCCCCGTTGTATGCGGCAACACCGAGATCTTCAAAGGTCTTGGCTGTATTCAACACCGAAAGTCGGTCATTGAAGTTCACCCCAGGATACGTGGGCGTAAGCGAGAATCCATTGCTTGCGCCAAGCGCGGCCTTGAACAGCTCACGGTGCAGGACTTCGTGGTACTTGATGTCCTGCAATACCAGCTTCTCGGCGGCACTCAAATTCGATGTGCCGAATGCCGCGACAACTTTTGTATAGAAGTCGGCTTCAAGCTGCTCAAGAGCGTAGGCGAACTGCAGTACAGCGATGTCGCCCTTGGCGAAATCGATGACCACAGATGCGCCGGTGTTAGGGAGCGGTGGTCCGATGGGGCCGGTGGACTTGTCGTTGTTGCACGCGGTGATCGCTCCCGGGAGGAAGACGAGTACACCGCCCATCGCCATCACCTTCAACACATCCCGTCGCGTTCTCGCGCTGCGCAGCATCCCGCTGTCAGTGAGCGTGAGTTTCGTTCGTTCAGACATATTCGGATTCCCTCATCGTCGTCAGTCGCACGTTACTCCGTGCATGAGCCGCGTCGCGCGGAGTTCACCGACGACTTACGCAAATATCACGCCATTTTCAGTCGAC
>JAYUWD010000431.1:0-3400 GCA_043753735.1 Gemmatimonadaceae bacterium | reverse complement strand
GCCGGTGAGAGCCGAGTCGGGCAAAACCACTCCGTCGGTCAGCGCGCCCTCGGTCGCCCAGCGGACATCGTCCAGCGCATCGGTGGCGAGATAGAGTTTCACGGCTCGTGGAAGTACAGATCGGCCGGGTACGACACTTCGAACAGCGACAATCCCTGTGCCGGTGCAGGCGCGGACGTGTCGCGGTTATCGGGTGTGTCGAGCAAGCGCGCGATGGTGCCGAGCGGGCGCCGACCCTGCGCTACCTCGACCATCGTACCCACCAGGAATCGGACCATGTGATGGAGAAAACGGTTTGCCGTGACCTCGAAAAGCCAGCCGCCGTCGCGCTCCATCCAGGTGGCGTGATGTATCACGCAACGGTGATGGTCATCGATCGGCGCCGTATGTGCTACGGCAAATGCGCGAAACGTGTGCTCTCCAATCAACTGCGCGGCCTCGCTCCGCAACGCGTCCGCATCGAGCAGGCGCCCAAGCGGCCACTCGTATCTGCGTCTGAACGGAGAACGCACTGTTTCGTCCGTCCCTACAAGATAACGGTACCGACGCATCGTTGCGCTGCGTCGCGGGTGAAATTCCGGAATCATTCGGTGCGACGACGCGACCCAGATGTCTTCAGGTAGCAACGCATTCATCGCCTTTCTCAGCGACAGCGCCGTCCACCGCTCGGGTACGCGCACGCCAACTCCCTGGCCGTGCGCATGGACACCTGCGTCAGTTCGCCCCGCCCCAACCGCCGGATGGGGCCCGTCGCAGAGGCGATTGAGGACGCTTTCCATCTCGCCCTGAACGGTCCGCGCGTCAGGTTGGCGCTGCCACCCTGAGAAATGTCCCCCGTCGTACTGCGTCACAAGGAGAATAGGGCGTGGGTCCATAGCGCGAGGAAACTATGTCTGCTCCGCCTCCGCTTCAACCGACTTGACTTGGGCAATTGCGCCCAAAAAGTCGCCCCCTCCACATTGCGCGGTCGCGTTCGGCCCTATTTCCTCCTTCTCTGAATGCCTCCGCGCTCACTCTCCTCGCTTGCCCACGCCCTCGGGGCCATCTCCGACCTGGACGGTGCCCTCATTGCGTTGGGCGAATGTCTGGCTGAGTTGGACCGCGGTGCTTCGGTGGCCTTCCTCCAGTACGATGCTCGCCGCGATATGCTCCGCACACGGCTCGCGCCGGCCGGGGGGCGCGTGGTGCGTAGTTCGATCGAGACGACGTTCGACCATCTGCCCGAGCCGCTGCGGACGAAGGTCAGCGCGGGCGGACAGTTTATTGATGTGACGGACAAGTCGGCCGACTATGCGCGGCTCTTTGGCTTCGGTTCCTCAATCGATGGTGGTCTGCTGTCGCTGCGCGGACTCCGGGTTGAGGGGGCGCTGTCGGGCGTGTTGGCGCTTTTCGAGCCGAGAAAGATCTTCGGGACCCGGACCACGGAGCGACTTGCCCCTGCGCTTCCGCTCTTTGATTTGGCGTTTGCCCGCCTCTCGGAGCGCGATGCGCGCGAGGAAGCCGTCCGTACGCTGGAGGACGTTACCCAGCGCGTTCATGGCGAGTACGTCCGTCGGCTAGGCGCACTGGAAGCTGAACTCCGGGAGGCGCGGAACACTCCGCGCGATAGCTCGGCGCTCGGCGCGGCGGAATCGGTTGCGCTTCAGGCGGACGCGGCGCGATCCGCCGAGGAGGCTCGCCGGGCGCTCAGAAGGGCAGAGTTGACCGACCAGCAGTTGACCGCGGCCGTTGGGCAGCTCGAGCAGGCACATGTCGAGCTGCATCGTCGCAGTGAGGCGCTCCGGCAGCGCACGCGCACGCTCTACCTCGTCGATCGCGTTCTCACGGTGGATGCGTCGACCAACGATGCGCGCGCCCTCGTTGATGGACTGCTGGCGCTTGTGGGCGATGACATGCAGGCGCAGCGATGCTCGCTGATGCTTCGCGCACCAGAGCCGGATCATCTCTTTCTGGCCGCCGCGCGGGGCATCGCACCAAACGTCATCGAGGGGATGCGTATCAGGATCGGCGAAGGCGTGGCGGGTCGCGTCGCTGCGGCACGACAGCCATTGCTCGTGCAAGACGTGCGCGAAGCGGGGCAGCATCCGTTGTTGCGGGATCAATACTTCACGACCGGAAGCTTCATCAGCTTTCCGCTGGTCTATCACGGCGAGTTGGTTGGCGTGCTGAATCTCACCAATCGTGCACAGCGCGGCGTGTATGGAGATGAAGACGTTGAACGCGTGCGTCTCCTCGGGTTGGTGATCTCGCTCATTGCATCGCGCAACGACCTGACCAACCGCCTCCTTGGGGCGCCCCGTGACGGTTGATCCGCTGTCGCTCGCCATTCGTCGGCTGGCCGCACATGAGTCGCTCGATTCAGCGACACTTGCGCGCGCGTTTGGAGTGATCATGCGCGGCGAAGGAACACCGACGCAGGTTGCCGCGATCTTGATGGCTCTTCGCGTCAAAGGCGAGACGCCGGCCGAAGTGGCTGGCGTCGTCGAAGCGTTACGCGACGCCATGATCGTGCTTGCGGCAGATGCCCCCGACGACCTGGTGGACACCTGCGGTACGGGTGGTGGGGCGCTCACGACATTCAACATCTCTACCGCCGCGGCCTTGCTCGCCGCAGGGATGGGGGTGCGCGTTGCGAAGCATGGAAATCGCTCCTCGACCTCGCGATCAGGGAGCGCTGACGTTCTCGAAGCGCTTGGCGTCGTGATTGAGACGACTCCGAGCGCGATGGAAACGACGCTCCGAGAGGCCGGCATCGTCTTCATGTTTGCGCCGCTCATGCACCCCGCATTCCGCCATTTGGGGCCGGTGCGTCGCGAGCTGGCGATTCCGACGGTGATGAACATGGTCGGACCGTTGGCCAATCCGGCGCGTGCCGGGCGGCAGGTGGTAGGAGTAGCAGAGCCGACGCGACTACAGCTGTTGGCCGAGTCACTTGCCGTGCTGGGCACTGTTCGGGCGATGGTGGTGCACGGTGAGCCCGGGATGGACGAAATCTCTCCTATCGGGCCAACGTCCGTGGTTGAGGTGCGTGACGGCACGCTTTCGCACTGGACGATCGATGCCGAGATCGCGGGGATTGGCGGCGTGCGAGACGAGCACTTGCTGGGCGGCGACCCTACCGAGAACGGGACATTGATTGAAGCGGTACTCAGCGGCGGCGGCCCGCCGGGTGCACAGGCTGCGGTCGTGTTGAACGGCGCTGCGGCATACTATGTCAGCACCATGGGCACCACGTTCGAAGCTGCGGTGACCGCCGCCAAGGCGGCACTGGTTGCTGGCGTCGGCATGGACGCACTGGCTCGTTTACGAGCGGTCTCACGGCGAGCGGCGGGACTAGCGTAGAGACCGCCTGATGAGAAACAACCGCATCAGTCAGTTGCTTTTTGTCTTGTAATTGTGC
>JAYUWD010000430.1:0-3402 GCA_043753735.1 Gemmatimonadaceae bacterium | reverse complement strand
AGTAGGTTGCGCCCTTCACATCCGTGAGATTCGAACCTGTCAGATCTGCGGAACCGCCAACGAGTTCGGGTATCAGTGGCGCGATCGCGTTGATCACGATTCCCGATGCCGCACGAGTCGCGACGTTTCCACTGGTTGCATCAAACGACGGGAACGCCGCGTTGAGTCCGGCCGGCAGTTCACGACGCAGGCGACGCATCAATTCAGTCGCGAGCGCCGGATGCGCCACTGCATACGCGTCCCATTTGCCACTCCACTCCGTGTGCGTGCTCGCGCGCACTGCCACGCGCTCCTTCCAGTGCGTGCGAACTGCATCGGGGACGTGGAATGCGTCGGGATAGTTCCATCCGTAGCCGGCCTTGGTCAGCGCGATCTCGTCCTTGCCCAACGGTTCGCCGTGCGCCTTCGCGGTGTCCTGCTTGTTTGGTGAACCGAATCCGATGTGCGTGCGCGTGATGATCATTGACGGACGCGTCGTGTCGGCTTTTGCTTCCGCAATTGCGGCATCGATCGCATCGAGATCGTTGACGTCGGAGATGTGCAGCACCTGCCAGCCATACGCACCAAAACGTGCGGCTGCATCGTCACTGCAGCTCAAGTTCGTGCTACCGTCGATAGTGATGCGATTGTCGTCGAAAAAGCCAATCAACTTGCCGAGCTTGAAGTGACCTGCGTACGACGACGCTTCGTGCGAAATACCTTCCATCAGACAACCATCGCCGGCAATGAAGTACGTGTGGTGATCCACGATTTCATGGCCGTCGCGATTGAACTCGGCGGCAAGTTGCTCTTCTGCTACGGCAAATCCAACAGCGTTTGCTAGCCCCTGACCGAGTGGACCGGTGGTGGTCTCGACACCCGGCGTATGATGCACTTCAGGATGACCGGGCGTCATGCTTTTCCATTGACGGAAACGCTTGAGCTCTTCGAGCGGCAGTGCGTAGCCGGAAAGGTGCAATGAACTATACAGCAGCATCGATGCGTGGCCGATCGAAAGCACGAAGCGATCGCGATCCAACCAGTCGGGCGCAGACGGGTCATGACGCAGATGACGCGTGTAGAGCGCGTACGCGAGCGGCGCAAGCGCCATTGGCGTGCCGGGGTGCCCCGATTCCGCAGCTTGCACGGCGTCCATCGAAAGCGTGCGGACGGTATCAATCGCGAGACGCACAGTCTCGGCGGAATCGTTTAAAAATACAGCCGTTGGTGCAGCGGACACGAGAGCTCCATAAGCGACAGTCTGAGGCCGGCGCAGCCCGCAAACCGGGGCGCCGTGGCTGGTGAAAGTTAGTCGGGCAGCCGGGGCTCGTCAGCCGTGGCCGGAGTGCCCGAGGTACCGATCGTTTGTGAGCCCCAAGTGGTGCGCGAAGTGACCGGCAATGATCCAGACCAGTGCACGTACCGACACTGTGACCCCACCTGCCGTACCGGTGGCGACAGTGGCCGCCGCGTCAAGTGATCGTACCAGCGTCAGCGTCGCCGCGCGAACGGCGTCGACTTCATCGAGGATATCGGCGAGTGTGCGCGATCCCGTCCGACTGTTCGGCACCCACGCGTCCTGGTCAAAGCTGGCCAGTGGCGTCTGATCGCCGCGTGCGACGCGCAACAATCGGTAGCTGAAGACGCGCTCGGAGTCGGCAATGTGGAGTAGCGACTCGGCGAGCGTCCACTTGCCCGGCGCGTAGGCGACGTGCGCCATCGACGTCGGCGCATTGGCAAGCAATGTGCGAAGTTGCGAGGGCTGAATGGCCAGCAGCGCGATCACACTGTCCAACCCCTGTGCCGCCAGCGCAGTTGCGGTCGCATCGACGTAGGTGATCGCGTACGGGGCGTGCTCGTTTGTCGTCGGGCGCGAAATGGTCATCAGAGAAATCCCAGATTGGTGGCGAGCGATGGAATGGCATGCGCATCGGGAAGACTACCTTGCGCGAGTCTCGGCGATCCGCCGCCACGACCACCGGCGGTGGCAAGCGCGGCGCGAAGTGTTTGCCCGGCGTCGACGTTGGTTTCAGCCGACGATCCCAGCATCACGCCAGCAGGTGCACTGCTCGTGATGAGCACGAGGGCGTGGCCGAGTGCGGTGAGCGCCTGTGCAAGTGGTTCGAGATCGCGCACAGGTCCGCTATCGAGTGAGACGCGAATGCGACGAGTGCCGTTGACATCGGGTGTCGCTGCTTCCCAGCGCACGCGTGCGTCATAACGCGCGAGTTCAGTTGCGAGCCGACGATTCTCGCGTTCAAGATCGAGCGTGCGCTGCTGCTGCTTTTCAACCAGACCCGGTACATCGTCAGGGGCGGCGGTGAAGACCCGCGCGGCAGTGGTCAGCAGCTCCGCGTCGAGCCGCGCTCGCTTCACTGCACGCGTTCCACAGATGAACTCCACGCGCGTGTTCCCTTTTACGCGTTCGGCGCGACGCAGCAGCATGCTCCCGATTTCTCCCGTGCGACGAACGTGCGTGCCACCGCAGGCGCTGCGATCGAAATTGTCGATGGTCACGATGCGCAAGGTACCGTCGCGATCACTCGGCTTGCGCAGCCCCGTGGCCGTGGCCGAGTCTTCAAAACTGACCGTGACGTCGCGATTCTCGACAATGCGGCTGTTCGCCAAGAGCTCGACGTCGCGCAGCACCTCGTTGTCGAGGCCTGTACCATTGATATCGATCGTGGATGTCTCGTCACCAAAGTGCACGCTGACGGTTGGCCAGCCGTAGTGATCGGCAAAGAGCGCCGAGAGCAGATGCTGGCCGGTGTGTTGTTGCATGTTGTCAAATCGTCGGGTGGCGTCGATGACTCCTTCGACGGTCACACCGGCTACGACACGCAGCGGTGCAGCGAGCAGGTGTGCTACGCCGTCGTCCTCTTCGATAACGTCGACTACCGCCAGTCCGCCGAGCAGCCCCAGATCATGCGGTTGTCCTCCCGAAGTCGGGTAGAATGCGCTGCGGTCGAGGTAGACACGTCGTCCATCATCATCGATTGCGATGACGGCGGCGGAAAAGGTGGTCAGGTATGCATCGGTATAGTAGAGACGTTCAGTCATAAGTTGGTGTGGTATCTTTCAGATTATGGCACCGAATTCAACACCGTGTGGTTCGCGATCCGTCGCTGCAGTCGCGCTCATCCTGCTTACGGGATGCAGCAGCTTTTTCAAGGTGACGTCTGAAGGCGAGGCGACACCGGTAGGCGCGCCGACAAAGCGCGCTGAAAAACCGGTCGTCGAAGCGCCGGACAAACCAGCGCAAACACCAGCTACAAAAGCTCCTGAAAAAGTACCGGACAAAAAGTCGGACAGAACGACAGCCAAGACTCAAAAGGTAGCGACGGCGCCAAGTTCACCGGCGAAGACGAAAGTCGCCGTTCCGCCGCCAACACGTGCGCCGGAGCCGATCGCACCGAAAATGGA
>JAYUWD010000429.1:0-3404 GCA_043753735.1 Gemmatimonadaceae bacterium | reverse complement strand
CTCGATCGGCTGGCAACGGCTGTGGGCGACTACTTGGTTGCGCAAACCGAAGCAGGTGCGCAGGCACTTCAGCTGTTCGAGTCGTGGGCGAGCGCGCTTGGCCCGCGTGAATTTCGGGAGTTCTGCATTCCGTATCTGGCGCGTATCGCCAAGCGAGTCGCGCCCACGGGCGTGCCACTCATTGTATTCGCTCCCGGTGCTGGTTGGGCGTTGGGCGAGATCGCAGAGGCAACCGGCGCTCAGGCCATCGGCGTTGACTGGCACACCACGCCACAGGACGCGCGTGAGCAGTGTTCGCGGTTCGGGGTCGCGCTGCAGGGCAACCTCGACCCGTGCGCGCTGTACGCGTCGCCCGACGAGATTCGCCGACGCACACATGACATGATTTCAGCTTTTGGTCCGATTGGGCACATCGCCAATCTGGGCCACGGAATTCTCCCCGACGTACCGCCCGCGCATGCGCGTGCCTTTGTCGACGCTGTCAAGGAATGGCGTTGGACTGACGAGACACTTGCTCAGACCAGCAGTCACACCCAACTCGCGGGTGTCCCATGAGCGCCGCTGTTGTCCCGGTTGGGCCAGCCGCCGCCGACATGACGACCGTTTCGCGCCGTGCAGAGGTAAAGCGCTGGATCGCCGGGCTGCACGACGAACTAACCTCGTTTTTTGGCCGCCTCGACAAGGGCGGGACGTTCATCGAAGATCGATGGGAACGACCTGGTGGTGGTGGTGGTGTTGCGCGCGTCATGACAGACGGGGTCACCTTTGAAAAAGCAGGGATCAATCGATCCGCCGTGATGGGTGAATTGCCGGAGCTTGCGGCGCGTCGTCTGGGCGGACAGGGTGCCGCTGCGGGTGCGACGCATTTTTTCGCAACCGGCGTCAGTCTTGTCGTGCACCCGCGTAGCCCGATGGTTCCAACAGTGCACCTCAACGTGCGCTACTTCGAGCTGACAGACGAGTACGGAAAGCTCACTGACAGCTGGTTTGGTGGAGGGACGGACCTTACGCCCTTCTATCCGTATCACGAAGACGCGGCCACGTTTCATCGGGGGCTGCGCGCCATGTGCGACAAGCACCACGCTGGCTTCTATCCCGAATTCAAGAAGTGGTGCGACGAGTATTTCGTGAACGTGCATCGCAACAACGAGGCGCGCGGCATTGGTGGCATATTTTTCGACCATTTGCGCGCGGACGGCCCTTCGCACGAACTGTCGTACGATCAGACGGCAGCATTTGTGAGCGACGTCGCGCGTGTGCTGCGTCAAACGTACGAGCCAATTGTCGAACGTCGTCGGCACGAACAGTTCACGTCGGCGCATCGCGAATTTCAGCTTGTGCGTCGTGGTCGTTATGTGGAGTTCAATCTGGTGCACGACCGTGGTACCATTTTCGGCTTGCAGACGCAAGCGCGCATCGAAAGTGTGTTGATGAGTCTCCCTCCGCTCGCCATGTGGCAGTACTCGCCGCGATACGCCTCCGATTCGTTCGAAGCGCAGTTGATGCAGATGTTGGAACCTCGCGACTGGGCGGCCAACGCCACCGGAGAGTGAGCCATGCGGGTGCTGGCTGATCGGTCCAGCGAGGTGTCTTCGATACAACCGGATCGTGGCGACAACCGGTCCGTAGCCGTTGTAGGCGCGGGCATCACGGGACTTGTAGCAGCGTACGAACTGCGTCGTTGTGGCATCAACGTGACGCTGTACGAGTCGTCGAGCCACGCTGGCGGTGCAATCCGCACCACGCACGCGGAAGGATTTCTCGCCGAGCATGGGCCGAACTCGTTCGTGAGTTCGGCGCCGGTCGAAGAGCTGCTGAGCAAACTGGATTTGCACGATGACGTCGTCGAAGCAAATCCCGACGCGAATCGTCGCTACGTCGTTCGCGCCGGCGCGTTGCTCCCCTTCCCGCTCACGCCGCCGGCGATGTTGACCACGCGTCTGTTTTCACTGCGGGCCAAGCTGCGTGTATTGGGCGAGCCGCTTGTCAGGCGCGGTAAAACGGGGGCGGACGAGTCGATTGCATCGTTCGTACGCCGCAGACTGGGTCATGAAGTGCTCGACTACGCAGTCGACCCGTTCATCTCGGGAATCTTTGCCGGCGACCCTGAGCAACTGTCGATGGTGCATGCATTTCCGCGCGTGGTGGCACTCGAACGTGAACACGGCTCGCTATCGAAGGGCTTGATGGCGCAGCGAAAGGCGTCGAAACGTGCACGACAGCAAGCGGTGGCCGCACCCGACGTCGTTGCCCAGACGCCCGTCACCACCGCGCGTCTCATTTCGTTCGTCGACGGGATGCAGACACTCACTGACGCACTTGAGGCTTCGCTGGTCGGCACGCTCCGGCTGAGCTGTCCTGTGCGGCTCCTGCATCGCACCGAAACACGCTGGGAAGTGGAGGCTGGTCAGGACGGCGCAGAGCGCACTCACGCCGTCGACGCTGTCGTGATGGCAACGCCGGCACATGTGCTTCCCGCCATGGAGTTGCCTGCAAGGTTGCGCCGCGACGCCGCTCCGGTCGAGCGCGTCGAGTATCCGCCGGTAAGCACGCTCACGCTCGGCTTTCACCGTCGACACGTCGCCCATGCACTCGATGGTTTCGGCATGCTCATTCCAGCCGCGGAGCGTCGGAGCTTGCTCGGAGCGCTGTTCAGCTCGTCACTGTTTCCAGCCCGCGCGCCGGAGGATCATGTCACCATCACCTGCTTTGTCGGCGGTACTCGGCATCCGGAAATTGCGCGTGAAAACACCGACACCCTGGTCAGTCGCGTGATGCACGACTTGCGTGCATTGCTGGGTGTCCGCGGCGATCCGACATTCATCAAGCATGTCTTTTGGCCCCGCGCGATTCCGCAGTACACGGTCGGCTATCAGGCGGTAAAGGACGCGGCGGATGCAATCGAGCAGGCGAATCCGGGATTCTATCTAACGGGCAATTACCGCAACGGCGTGTCTGTAGGGGATTGCATCGCGAGTGGCCAGCAGACCGCCAAGCGTGTGGCTGCGTACCTGACGCGAGCGGGCTAGCGTCATCCCTCGCGGCTGTTGCGAACGGCAGTAAACGAAGCACCAGCCACTACTCCACCTCGCGCCGATCCAGCCTGCGTTTAATTTCCACGGCATGGCTCAACTCGACCTGCTGGCGATCGCGGCGCACCGCGACGATGCTGAACTGACGTGCGGCGGCACACTGATCCGCGCAGTCGATGCCGGAAAACAAGTTGGCGTGCTCGATCTCACCCAGGGCGAAATGGGGACGCGAGGATCGGCGGCTCTGCGCGAGGCTGAGTCAGATGCCGCCGCGCGCGTCATGGGGCTGAGCGTGCGTGAGAATCTCGCGCTCCCCGATGCCGGAATCACCAACGATGACACGACGCGCGCGCGTCTGGTGCAACTGCTCCG
>JAYUWD010000428.1:0-3419 GCA_043753735.1 Gemmatimonadaceae bacterium | reverse complement strand
CGCGAAAATAGCGTGGGAATCCGTTCCCCAAGATCGCCAACGTACTTGTCGTCGTCGAACTCGCCTTTGCGGAAAAACAAGAAGCCTTCAGGCTTGGTCTTCATCGCACCGACGATTGTCGACTCCTTCACTTTCGTGTTGCCAACAATATCGATCCCTGAAATCGCTAGCCGGCGGCCTTCGTCGACACGATATGTCAGACCAATCCGGCCGTCGGACATCGGCGTCGAATCGATCGTCACGCGGGCCAGATAGTAGCCGGCGTGCTCATACGTCGAGTCGATTCGCGCACGGGCGCGTGACTCCACAAGCGGATCGATGGGGCGACCGATCAACAGGTCGATCTTGTCGCGCACCGACCGCTCAGAAACAGCTTTAGCTCCGACGACTTTGATGTCTCCGAGAAGAGCGCGCTCCTTCACGACAATCGCAATGATCGCCTTGTCCTTCAAGGCGCCAAGATCGCAAACAACGTCTACGCCGTCGAACTCGTTGAGCGCGTAGACAGCTTTGATGGCTCGCTGTACACCTGGGAAGTTGAGCGGCGTTCCCGCCGTCATCCCGCCCTCGGCACGGATTTTCGATTCCGCCACGCGGCTGTTGCCACGGATAGCGATGGAATCGGGCGTGGAGCACTTGCCGGTCATGTCCTGCGCCTGGAGCGATCCGTGCAAAAGGCACAGTGCAATCGTCAGCGCACCACAGGCCGCCGTTCGGGGGGAAACGCGTTTCTGCATAGCCTAGGAATATATACTGAAAAGACAAGCGGCCGGACCCCAGGGGGCCCGGCCGCCGGTAACCGTCAAAATCACGCTTGCGGGCTCGGAGTCGGGGACATCACACGAAATTCGAGTTTGTCCTTCTCGGTGCTGGAGGGATCAACTTCGATGTCGTCGCCGCGTGAAAACTCTGCCGTAAGCAGCTTCTCGGAGAGAGGATCTTCGATGTACCGCTGAATGGCTCTCTTGAGAGGACGGGCACCATAGTGCTCGTCGTACCCATGCTCGACCAAAAACTCGGTCGCCGCATCTGTCAGTCTGATCGTCAACTCTTCTTCGGCCAGACGCTTCTGCACGTCGGTAAACAGAATTGAAACGATCTTGGAAATGTGCTCCTTGCCGAGCGGGTGGAAGACAATCACGTCGTCCAGACGATTGAGAAATTCAGGGTTGAATACCCGCCCCATTTCCTCCTTCACCTTTTCCGAAATGCGCTCGAAATCTCCGCGGGCGTCGTTGGACGCAAACCCGAGTGACTTGCCACGCGTGATGTCTTTCGCGCCCACGTTCGAGGTCATGATCACGACCGTGTTCTTGAAATCGATCATGCGCCCGTAGTTGTCCGTGAGGTGTCCCTCATCAAGCACCTGCAGCAGGATGTTGAACACATCAGGGTGTGCTTTTTCGATTTCATCGAGCAATACGACGCTGTATGGCTTGCGACGCACCGCCTTCGTGAGCGTTCCCGAATCTTCGTAGCCGACGTACCCAGGAGGCGCGCCGATAAGCCGCGATACTGAAAACTTTTCCATGTACTCGCTCATGTCGACGCGAATCAGCGCTGAGGCGTCGGCGAACAAGAACTTGGCGAGTGACCGGGCAAGCTCAGTTTTGCCGACGCCGGTCGGACCGGAAAAGATAAACGAACCGATCGGGCGACGCGGGTCTTTGAGCCCTGCTCGGCTGCGCCGAATGGAGCGAGACAGCGCCTTGATCGCTTCATCCTGACCGACGACCGACAGATGGAGCTCGTCTTCCATCCGCAGCAGACGCTTGGTTTCAGCTTCCTGCAGCCGCGTCACGGGGATGCCCGTCCAGCGGCTCACGATGAAAGCGATTTCTTCCTCGCCCAACGTTGGCCGATGCGATGCACGATGCTGTTCCCACTCTTCCTGTTTGCGGCGAATCTCCGCCTGCAACTCCCGCTCGTTGTCACGCAACGATGCTGCACGCTCGAAGTTCTGGTCGCGAACGGCCGCTTCTTTTTCGGCGTTGATCGCTTCCAGCTGCTCCTTGAGCGCAGCGACCGCCGGCGGCGGCGCCTGAGCCGCGAGACGTGCACGGGCACCCGCTTCGTCGATCACGTCAATCGCCTTGTCCGGCAGAAAACGATCCGTGATGTAGCGCTCGGACAGCTTGGCGGCTGCGACAAGCGTTTCGTCAGGAATGTTCACACGGTGGTGATCTTCGTACTTCTTGCGAAGCCCGCGAAGGATCTGCACGGTCTCGTCGATCGAAGGCGGATCAACAACGACGGTCTGAAACCGACGCTCGAGCGCGCCATCTTTCTCGATGTACTTGCGGTACTCGTTCAGCGTCGACGCACCAACGCACTGCAGTTCGCCCCGAGCGAGCGCCGGCTTGAGCATGTTGCTCGCGTCAATCGCACCTTCGGCCGCACCTGCGCCAACGAGCGTATGCAATTCGTCGATGAACAGGATGACCTGCTTGTTCTGCGCGATCTCGTTCATCACGGCCTTGAGCCGCTCTTCGAATTGGCCGCGATACTTGGTGCCCGCGATCACCGCGGCCATGTCGAGCGAGAGGACGCGATTGTCGCGCAGATTCTCGGGACACTCGCCGTTTGCGATGAGCTGTGCGAGCCCTTCCACGATCGCCGTCTTGCCTACACCAGGCTCACCGATCAGCACGGGGTTGTTCTTCTTGCGGCGGGAAAGCACTTCCATCACACGCTCGATTTCCTTTGCACGACCGATTGTCGGGTCGAGCTGGCCTTCGGAGGCGAGTTGCGTGAGATCACGACAGAAATGATCGAGGGCCGGCGTCTTTGACTTTTTATCGCCTTTAGGCGTTGCGGCAGACGGCGGTGCGCCACTGCCAGCTTTTTCAGGCTGCGGCGGCAAACCCGGCTGCGGCATGTCGGTGCCCAGCAACCTCAACGTCTCGGCGCGGGCAGCGTCGAGGTTCACGCCCGCGTCAGTCAACACCTGCGCCGCAATCCCCTTCTCTTCGCGAAGGAGGCCGAGCAACAAGTGCTCGGTGCCGACATAGCTGTGGTTCAGATCGCGCGCTTCAGCCATAGCCAATTCCAGGACTTTCTTGGCGCGCGACGTGTACGGCAAATCCGGGCCGGTGGCTTGAGCCGCCTTCCCCTTCTTGACCGTCTCTTCGATTTTCTGCGTGACGTCGTCCAGATCGACGTTCAAGTTCTGCATAACTGCAGCCGCAACCCCCTCACCTTCGCGGATCAAACCGAGCAAAATGTGCTCGGTACCCACGTACTCATGGTGAAGGCGTGCCGCCTCCTCGCGCGCCATCGCGAGGACTTTCCGCACCCGCTCGGTGAAGTTGTAGCCGTTCATCGTCCCCTCAGGGTCGGGTAGCAGCGGATCATTCGACTCCGCCTCCTTCGCTCACCAGCGCTTCGCGCACATAACGCGCACGAGCCAGGTTCGCCTC
>JAYUWD010000427.1:0-3419 GCA_043753735.1 Gemmatimonadaceae bacterium | reverse complement strand
CTGCTGCCGAGCCTGTTTGGTCACTGCGTGCGGGTGCAGACGGTGTACTAGAACCGAATCGCGACCGCGAGCCCCGTCCCGCCATTCCGACCGACTGGCAGAATCGGTGCGACGCTGGTTTGAAGCTCGGCGCGCTTGACCTGTCGCGCGCGTTCACCTTCCTGTGCGGCAGCCACATAGCGACTGTGCCGCATCAACGCGCGCGTTGACAGCGCGACACTGAGCCCGCCAATCGCCACGCCGACAGTGCCCACGCCGCGTGCTGCGCCAGTGAGGTCGGGGCCCATTGCAAATCGCGTGTTGAACGCGGCGGCCAGGACCCCCGCTGAAATTCCGACGATGCTTCCGACGCGATTGTGGCCATCGGCGTTCCCCCACGCATTCCAGACGCCGGTGCTGGCCGAGACCAGCATCGTGACCGGTGCCGCCAGGTTGATTGCCAACTCGCGCCGTTCTGAGGAGGGTGACATCACATAGGGCACCTGAATCCGCGCAGCTTCTTCGAGGGTCAGTCCGTGCGTGTCAAGCCATGAAGTGAACGCCGAATCGCTCGAGAGTTGTGCGACCCAGACATTGTTGTTTGCGTCTGCAACGCGATCGACGATGTCCCGACGGCCAGTCGACTTCAACAGATGGGCGACAGCGCACAACGTCCCCGTCTTGCGATCGACAAAGTACGGAGTGGGTGCGTCGGCAAAATCGTAGTTGTGCGGAAATACACCGCGCGCGCTGTATGCTCGCAATGTGTTAACCAGCGCGAGTCTGGCATAACGCCGGGGTGTAGTGACCGAGGTGATGCCGTGGTCACCAAGTTCTCGTAATACGCTGTCGAAGTGCGCGCGGATACGAATGACCTCGGACTGGGCGGCAATCTCCCCACCGCTTTCGCGCATCCAGATCGAGGCCGCTGCCAACCGCGGCGACATCAGGCTGGCCGCAGTGCACAACGCGAGCCCGGACGCGAGTCCCACAACAACAACAGCGAACCGACGATTCAGTGGCATGTGAAACTCCTGGTGACGAATGACGTGAACAGCAATGCATCATGAATGGACGGTGCATCGTTGCCTGCGTTCGCACCACCCCGCCAGCGCGGGACGTGTCACCCGAGACACACTTGCCCGATCCGGGAAGCTGCACTCGGTCTAGGTGAGGAAGGAAGTTTTGCCCACCCGTCGCCTTGATGCGGGCTTCAAACCAATGCCGCCGCCCCGGTGTCCAACCGTCGTATAACTGGTCGATCTTCGTTCGGCCGTGCCGTCGGCGCGCCGTCTCCCCGGTACGAAACTGCGCTGCGGTGAGGCTCGTAGGCACCGACAGTCGCCTCTTGTTCACTCGCCGCCAGGAGTTTCTCGTGAAGTCCATCCTCTGCAGTTGCGTCCTCCTCGCTGTCACGGTTGGCACGTCGAACGCGCAGAGCGTCGTCGGCCGAAATGACGCTACACATACTGTCCGCGAACGGCTCAACTCCGGCGATCGACTGCGAGTAGCCACCCCCAACGGCGAAATCACCGTCACCGAATGGTCGGGCGCCGACGTGGAGGTGCGCGTCGAGAAGACCACAGAGCGCGGCAGTTCGCTATCCGACATGGCGGTCATCGTGCGCCGGACGAGCGAAGGGTTGATCGTGTGCGCGATCTACGACGACGAGGATGACTGTGACATGGAGCGCGGCTATCTGCGGGGGCGCCGCGGCCGTCGCGGGTGGGACAACAGCCGCACGCATGCTCGGCTCATCGTCCGCGTGCCGGCCGGCGTGATGGTTCGCGCGTCCACGGGAAACGGTGACATGTCGATCAGTGGCGCAGTGTCGGAAGTAGACGCCTCGTCCGGCAACGGGCGCGTGTCGATCTCGGGGACCGCGGGCAAGGTTTCGGCGCGCACCGGCAACGGCCGAGTGACCGTCGAGCGTGCCCGTGGCTCGGTCGAGGCAAATACGGGGAATGGTGATGTTCGCGTGTCGACGTCGAGTGGACCAGTCAGCGTACGGAGCGGCAATGGTGACATCGACGTTTCCATGGATCGATTCGAACGGTCTGCTCCGATGGCCTTTACGACCGGAAACGGACGCATCATCCTCACCGTCCCCGAAGGGTTTGGCGCGGAAGTCACCGGCTCGACCGGCAGCGGCCGCATTTCGACCGACATGCCGATCCAACTCATTGGTGCTATCAACCCGCGTCGCATTCGCGGCACACTCGGCAACGGTGGCCAACCGCTGGACCTCCGCTCGGGCAGCGGGGACATCGAGATCCGGCGGCGGCGCTGAACGGGCGGTCAGTGGGAATTCCGGCGCGCCGTGACTTACAAACGGCACGGCGCTTGGCAATCGGATATGCTTAAGGTGTGGATCAGACCGCGTCCGACCTCCTTTTCCGATCGATCGTCCAGCAGTCAAACGACCTGGTCACGGTCTTCGACGAGCAGGGCAACATTGTATTCATCAATGCCGCGGCCGAACGAGTGCTCGGTGCGCCAGCCGCCACGTACTTGGGCCTGAACATCGTTGATTTCGTTCACCCCGATGAGCGCGAGCGGGCGACGTTGACGCTACAGGTTGCGCGAGAATTTGGTCCGGCACCGGGCACCACGCATTTTCGCATCACGCGCACAGACGGATCGTTCATCGCGCTCGAAATGTCGGCCGGTCCCGCAACTGATGGCGTGCGCAGATTGCTCACGATCACCGGTCGCCCATCTGAAACGCGCGACGGACTCGAGCGTGCAATGATGCAGTTGGTGGATGGTTCGACGATTTCCGACATCATGCTCACAGTGTGCGACACTGTCTCGTGGCGACAGATGCAGTCGCGCGTCGGCATTGTCTGGACAACGCCGGATGCCCACCAGCAATGGGTCACACAGGGGGGCGAGTTCCCGCCAGATTTGTGCGGTATCGATGCCGACGCCGACAGCATATTTGCATTGGCGCTCGCAAGCGGTATCGGCACGCAATCCGCCAATCTCTCCTCGCTGCCGCCACAGTTGCGCGAGATCGCTGAAGCAGCAGGCGTCGGCGGCTACTGGATTGAGCCGGTGCGTGTGGGAGACGCGTCCGCGTTGATCGTTGTCTGGACCGTTGCGGGCGGATTTCCGCCCACGGTGCATGTGCAAGGCATGCAGCTCGCCAGCAACATGGTCGAAATCATCCTGCGCTGGACCGATCATTTGTTGCGGCTCGACTTCGCAGCCAACCACGACGAGCTCACGCGACTCCCGAATCGCAAACCGTTTTTTCGTGCCGTGAACAGCGCGTTGCACGGCGCGGTTTTGTATTGCGATCTCGACGACTTCAAGCCAGTGAACGATCGTTTCGGTCATGCTGCTGGCGACGCATTGCTGCGCGAAGTCGCCGATCGATTGCGGAGTTGCGTGCGTGGAGCAGACCTCGTTGCGCGCATCGGAGGCGACGAGTTCGC
>JAYUWD010000426.1:0-30601 GCA_043753735.1 Gemmatimonadaceae bacterium | reverse complement strand
ATGGACTTAGGAATTGAATCCATGTTGACTGACACGCTGGCGCATGGTGCAGTCAGCGCTGCCATGAGTCCGTCCGCGTTCGAGTCGAGCAGAATGTCGCTCGACGGCGGCACCGCAATCCCGACTTCACGCCAGCATCCGTTCCCCTTTGCACGCTCAATTGCGGCAACTACACCATCACTCCACCACGCGATCGGCCGTGCACCACGCAACAGTTCTTTCGTAGGCGTCGATGCGCGCGCCCACGACGCGACCAATGCTTTTCCATTCGCCGCCACAGCGCTCGCCGAGTCACGCAGCTTTCGCCATCCACTGGGCGCACCACTCTCAAGCCAGACAATTGTCACCGTGCCTGCGACCGCATCCGCCGCACTTGTCGTTTCTGATGCGATGCGTCGCACGACAATTGCTCGCGTGATCGCCTGCGAAACGCCGAGCGACTGACGCGACGTCCGCTCCACAACACGCGTAGAGAAAGCAGAGCGTAGCACGTCGTCTGCACCGACGCCGTCAAAACGAATAACAGGTGTGGTCTGGGCACTCGTAGGCACAGCTTGGCGCACACGCACCGCACCTGGCCACACAGCGCGCCACACGCGCCAGCTTTCCGCATTCGCACTCGCGCCGTTTAACGCGACAACGTGCAATGCGATCGAATCGATATTGTTCTGTTCCGCCGAAAGCGCCGTCGCTGCACGAACTGCAATCGGCAGCGCCGCTGAAAGCTCCGCGCGCAAACCAGTCGGCGCCCCTGTCACGTCAACAGTATCCGTCCAGACAAATCGCGTGAGCATACTGCTCGAGACGTTCGCATCCTCGGCTTGCAACATCGCACCGCTGTCGTTGCGCAGTGAGCCATCCGCAACAATCAATCGGCCTACACGATGCGACGGCGACAGCCACTGTGGAGCCGCAAACGCCGCACTCGCCAACAGCAACGCTACCACGCGTAGCAGCAGCAGCAACAAATCACTCGGCTGTGCACTCCGCGACACCGCACGCACACGGCCCTCGTCCAGAAATCGCGCGGTCGGCAGCAGCAGCTCGGGAGGACGCTGAACAGAGAGGAAGTGCAGCACCGTAATCGTCGCGGCGCCAAGCACACCAACGCCAAGTATCCATGGAAGCGCGAAATGAATCACGGCACACCGTTCGCGCGTTGCGACTCGCCGCTGTGTGGTTCGCCACGATACGACTCGACCCGCCCCTGCCCAGACACGATCTGTCGGACGAGTCGGGGGAGCGGCGCATCGGTTCGGACTTCCGTGTAACTGGCGCCGGCCGCACGCCACCGACGCGCGGCGTCCGCCCGGAATGCATTGAAACGCTCGCGATAGGTTGCAATGGCGCGAGGCTCAAGAAGGCGCCCCACATCCTGTTGTTCAGGGTCGCGCGCGAGGTACGCTCCCGATGGAAGTGAAATCTCTTCGGCAGCAACAATGTGAACACAGTCGACGATTGCACCCGCCGAGGTGCGCTGTGCAGCCGTGCGAATCAGCGCATCCAGATCACCGAGCAAATCAGAGATGATGACAATGCGCGCGGTGATTGGCGTCATGGTCAGCAACGGAGCCAACGCGGCACTTCCACCGCAATGCAGTGCGTCGAGGGCGCGCGCCATTTCACCAATCGTGCCGCGACGCGCGCGCGCCGCGATCTGTGTTGTCCCCTCTCCGCTCGTCACCAACAAGCCAACCGGATCACCGCTCGCGTTGGCGACGGCGCCAAGTCCCACGGCCAGCGAACGCGCCGTGCGCCACTTGTTTGGCGGTGCGCCGGGGAGTGCAGTGCGTTCGTCGGGAAATGCCATGCTCAACGAGCCGTCGACAACCACCCACGTCGATACCAACGCGCGATCATCTGTAAGACGCACGAAGGCGCGATCGCTGCGGCCGAGAAGCTTCCAGTCGAGTTGCTTGGGATCATCGCCCTGGCGGTACAGTCGATACTCGGTGAACTCTCCCGACGTACCACGCTGCCGAGAGCGATGCGCGCCGGGCAATGCAGCGCCGACAGCGCGTCGTGCAGGCCACCGCACGCCGCGCAATGCATCCAGCAACGGACCGTAAGAGGTCGTCAAGACAACCTCATGCGCGCGCTGTGCACCGCGCGTCGGTCAGGACAGTGCGCTCGTCGGCGCCGAAACGTGCGCGAGCAGCGCCTCGACGATCCGTTCGGACGATACTCCGTCCGCTTCAGCGGCGAAGTTCGGTAGAATGCGGTGGCGCAATACCGGCAGTGCAACGCGACGGATGTCCGACGGCGAAACGGCCGCGCGACCGGCGAGGAGTGCGGCAGCTTTCGCGCCCAGAATCAGTGCCTGCCCCGCGCGCGGTCCCGCGCCCCAACGCACATACTGTCGCACGATCGAAGGCGCACCGTTTTCACTCGGACGCGTGGCACGCACCAACTGCGCGGCGTACTTGAGCACGAGGTCGCTGCATGGCAACTCGCGCACGAGGCGTTGCAGTGCGATGGCCTCCTCTGCACCAAACACCGGCACGATCGGTTCTCCACGACGTCCAGTCGTGGCCCGCAAAATTGCGATCTCTTCGGCTTCGTCCGGATAGCCGACGCGAATGTCGAAGAGAAACCGATCAAGCTGCGCTTCGGGCAGTGGATACGTCCCTTCCTGCTCAATCGGATTCTGCGTTGCGAGCACGAAAAAAGGTTCGGGCAATCGCATCGTCTGTCCGGCCGCCGTCACGCTGTGTTCCTGCATCGCTTCCAGCAGCGCCGCCTGTGTGCGTGGCGGCGCGCGGTTGATCTCGTCTGCGAGCACGATGTTGGCGAAGATCGGACCGCGCACAAACCGGAACGCACGCGCGCCATTCGCACCTTCTTCCAGGATCTCGGTGCCCGTGATGTCACTGGGCACGAGATCCGGGGTGAACTGAATACGACGAAAGTCGAGATGCATCGCTTCGGCAAGCGACTTGATCATCAGCGTCTTGGCCAGACCGGGCACGCCGACGAGCAGTGCGTGGCCACCGGCGACGAGCACCATCAATATCTCGTCTACAACCGCGTCCTGCCCGACAATACGCTTGCCAATTTCTGAACGCAGGCGTTGCGCCGCGGCCAGCAATGTCGCTGGTGAGATTTCATCGACACTTCCAACAGCCGCCGTCACCGCACCGGCCGACGACGACGCGCCATGATCAGAAACGTCGAGCCGTCAATCGCGCCGACGGCCTGCACCGACGCACCCTCGTTGGTGATTTCGAAGCCGCCAAGTTTGACGACGTATGCGTCGAGCGTATCGATGTCGGGCATGAGGTCGGCCATCGCGGCCTGCTTCACTTCACGAACAAGCGTCCCGGGGAGCACTTCAACGCGGACCGCGTCCCACACCTCGGCGCCTTGCACACGCACCGTCCACACCGTTGTTGCGCCTTCGGCGACGAGACGGATAGGAACAGCACGCGCGCGCAATGTCGTCACGAATCTCGCGCTCATGATCCGACACTCGGAGGCGCCGCGTCGACGACGTCCACAGCGACTTCCTCGGATACTGGCGCGATCGGCGCCGCCGGCGGCAATGACTCCAGAAACTGTGAGACCTGCTGGTCATACAGGTAGCTCGATCCGGACACGGCAGAACCGCGCGGCGTCGCATATGCGCCGACAACGATCTCTTCCCCACCCTGTCCGCGCAGCACCACGTGCGTAGCCCCCTGCTTTTCGACAAACGCCGAATAGACGCCACCGCGTCGCGCAAAGAAAAGCTTGGCGGCCTCGAGCACTTCCGGAATGGTCAGAGCAGTGACGCGCTCCTGTAATTGTCGCTGGGACTGCTGGTGCATGGCGATGGACGAATGACGGAGGGGTTCAAATAACGAATTGGAAGGATACGCAATGAATACGCAGCTGTGCGCGCTTCGGTTGTGCCCATCCCCAGTCCGCTATTCCTAACCCCTCGCCCTCTTCGGCGACAACGGCCGCACCTCGATCCGATGTACCAGCATGTGGGCCGGCGAGTTCACCACGAACGCGACCGCGTCGCCCACGTCCTTGGGCTCGAGCATCCACGTTCGGTTGGTGCCCGGCGGGAAAAGATCGGTGTCTACCGACCCAGGCATCACGACCGAAACCGCTACCCCGGCGTCCCGCACCTCCAGCATCAGCGATTCGGAGAAGCCCATGACGAAGTTCTTCGTGCCCGTGTACGCCGTGCCGCCGACGAAGCTGTTCCGGCCGGCGATGCTGCCGATTGTGCAGACGTGACCGCGACCACGCGCGACCATTCCCGGCAGCAGCGCCTTGGTCACGTGGTACAGCGCGTTGACGTTCACATCCACCATGCGATGCCACTCTTCGGCGGTCATCTCGAGAAACGGACGCATCACCGCAACGCCGGCGTTGTTGACGAGCACATCGACCACCAGCCCGCTCAGTGCCGATTGGACTGCGTTGGCGTCGGTGACATCGAGCACGATCGACTGAACCTTGGCACCAACGTTTCGACAGAGCGTTGCGGTCTCGTCGAGCTGCGACTCATCTCGCGCCACAACAACGAGATCGTGCGTAGGGGCGAGAGCGAGCGAGATGGCGCGACCAATGCCGCGCGATGCGCCGGTGATCAGGGCGACGGATCTTGTCATGGCCAGCAGTCAGAAAGAGGGAGCAGCAAAGCTGTCGTAAGTACAATCAGGATGCAACGCAATTTCAGCTCCATCGGGTTTCAGCCAAAGACCGTGACCGCGAACGCCACGAATGACGGCGTTGTTACGGTGAATGTACGACTCGAGGCCTCGGTGACGCGGCGCGCGTCCATCTCAGTCACAGGTCAGGTTGCTGGACAGGCGGCTGCGCTCAGCGCGCCGCTGGCAATGTGTCGAGTGTGATCGACAACGAACTGGTTGGTCGTTTCCCCGACCCGAACCTCGCCGAAGCCCTCGCCCGCGTACCCGACGTGGCCGTGGTGCGTGATCAGGGCGATGGGCGATTTGTGCAGATCCGCGCGTCTCCGCCCCCGCGCAGTGTAGCCGACAGTTGCCGATGGATATGATTCCGTTGGATCAGGCGGCGGTGATTAGGCTATCCAAGACGCTCACCCCCGACATGGACGCCGACGCCATCGGCGGCATTCCCTCCGGGCCTGGTGTCAAGTTGCAGATCCCCGGTCAGACCGGTGGCGCCGGCAACCTCGCCGTCTTCTACGACAAGGGGCCTGTCTCGTTTCGGGTCGGTGGCAGCTATTCCGGCAAGTTCTTGTCGATCGGGGCAATCGCGGCGGCGGTGGCGGCGACCCGTCGGCCAATCGTCATCCTTCACTCCTTCTGCTGACACTTACGACCGGCGCGATGTCGAAGCCGCGATCGCCCGTGCAGCCAGGGCTGACTCTACGACGAAAGTTTCGCGGACAGATAGGAATTGAGCTGCGTGACATTCACTCGATCTTGAGCAAGTGAATCACGATCACGCACGGTCACCGTCTGGTCGGTCAGACTTTGCGGATCGACCGTGATGCAGTACGGTGTGCCCACTTCATCCTGACGACGATAGCGCTTGCCGATCGAGCCGGTTTCGTCGTAATCGACCGGAAAATTCCGGCGCAGATCGTTCAGGATGTTGCGGGCGAAGTCAGGCATCCCATCCTTCTTGGTCAGCGGAAAGATCGCCGCCTTGATCGGTGCGATACTCGGGTGCAAACCGAGCACCACGCGCCCCTCATCCTCGCCTTCCACCGTCTCCTCTCGATACGCATTCACCAGTGCAGCAAGCGTGACGCGATCAGCACCCACTGACGTTTCAATCACATACGGCACATACCGCTTGTTGTTCACCTGATCAAAGTATTCGAGCTTCTTGCCGGAAAATGTCTGGTGCTGCGTCAGATCGAAGTCGCCGCGATTGTGCACCCCTTCAATTTCCTGGAAGCCAAGGGTGCCACCAAAATCGAAAGTGACATCGAACGCTGCGCGCGCATAGTGCGCGAGTTCACCGGCCGTGTGCTGATGAAACTTCAATCGCTCCGGCGACAGACCAAGCGACAGATGCCACTCGAGACGCATCTGCTTCCATTGGTCAAACCACTCCATGTCGGTGCCCGGCTCGACAAAGAACTGCATCTCCATCTGCTCGAACTCACGCGTGCGGAAAATGAAATTTCCCGGCGTGATCTCGTTCCGAAACGCCTTGCCGATCTGCGCAATGCCGAACGGCACCTTCTGGCGCATCGACTGCTGCACGTTCAGAAAATTCACGAAGATGCCCTGCGCCGTTTCCGGACGCAGATACACGATGCTCGCACTCTCTTCGAGGGCGCCCATGTACGTCTTGAACATCAAATTGAAATTGCGCGCTTCCGTGAGTTGGCACTGATCCGCCTGCCCCGGCTGCTTGCTCGGCTTTTGCGGGCAACGTGCGTCTTCCAGCTTGTCTGCACGGAAGCGCCCCTTGCATGTCTTGCAATCCACGAGTGGATCGACAAAACCGGCGACGTGGCCGCTCGCCTCCCATGTGCGCGGATGCATGAGAATCGCGGCATCGAGACCTTCAATATCATCGCGTGAACGCACCATCGCGTTCCACCACCGATCCTTGATGTTCTTCTTGAGTTCGACGCCGAGTGGACCGTAATCCCACACCGAACCGGTGCCGCCGTAGATCTCGGACGACTGGAAAATGAAGCCGCGTCGCTTGCACAGCGAAACGAGTTTGTCCATGACGTCTGGCGTGCTCGACATGTCAGTTCAGTGATGGTGAAGCTGCGATGTGCGCGGCAATGCGATCGCCATGATCGCGGCCGTTCTCAATGAAAATCTTGTTTGCGTCAAACCCTGACGCGATCACACCTGCAAGGTAGATCCCGGCCACCGGCGTCGCCATCGTTGCAGCGTTGTGCGCAGGCACGCCCGTTGTCGCGTTGATCGGCACGTTCGCGCGCTCGAGCAATCCGGTCTCGGGCAGGTATCCGGTCATCGCGTACACCTGCGTCGCCGCGAGGCTTTCCTCGCCCTCAGGCCCCGCAATGATGACCTGCTCGGGTTCGATCGCCACGACACGCGAATTGAAACGTGCACCGATGCTGCCATCCGCAATGCGCGCCAAAATATCGGGGCGCACCCACGGCTTGATCTTCGCGTCGAGCTCGGGGAGAAAATGCACCATCGTGACGCGCGCACCGGCGCGATACATGTCGAGCGCAGCATCCACCGCCGAGTTGCCGCCACCAATGATCACAACCGGCTCGTTCCACGCACCGTGCCCTTCAGTGTAGCCGTGCTGCACATGCGGCAGCACTTCGCCGTGCACGCCGAGCGTGTTGGGACGTCCGAAGTATCCCGTCGCGACGATTACCGCATGCGCCCCGTAGCTGCGCGCGACACCACTGCGACGCACCGTGTTCACCATCCAGCGCGTGGGGCGTGAAGGAACGCAGCCGCCGCCAGCGCTCGCGACAAGCTCCGTCACCGTCTCGTACTGGCGCACGTCGAGCGCAAAGAGCGACGCCACACCGCGATAGTATGCCAGCGCATCGCGACGCGTCGGCTTTTCCGTCGCCACGATGAATGGCACGCCCCCGATCGACAAGCGCTCCGCCGTCGAGAAAAAGCTCATGTACGTCGGATAGCTCGCGATGCCGCTCACGATCGAACCGCGATCGATCACTACTGCCGACAGCCCTGCGCGCTGAGCCGCGATCGCGCAGGCCAGACCACAGGGGCCCGCTCCGGCGATCACGACATCTACATACGCCGGCGTTACCTCGGGAGTGCTCGACATCAGACCGACGCGTGCACCCCGATGATCTGGTCGCGACGAGTCCCCACGCTGACAAAGGAGATCGGCGTTTCGCACAACGCTTCCACGCGATCCAGATATGCGCGCGCTTCCCGTGGCAACTCGTCCAACCGGCGCGCGTCCTGCGTCGCGCGATGCCAGCCCGGAAACCACTCGTACACAGGCTCTGCGCGCTCGAGCATCTGCACGTCGGCCGGGAACTCCGTCAGCAGTTCACCGTCGACACGATAGCCGGTGCAAATTGCCAACTGTTCGAGCGTATCGAGCACATCCAGCTTGGTGACCGCGAGTCCAGTCAGTCCGTTGACGCGCGCGGCATACCGCACGACGACGCCGTCAAACCACCCACACCGTCGCGGACGACCGGTCGTCGCACCGAACTCGTTGCCCAGCTTCCGCACATGTGATTGGAGTGGTTCGTCCAATTCGGTTGGCAGCGGTCCATTTCCCACGCGCGTCGTGTACGCCTTCACAACGCCCAGCGCGCAATCGATCGCCATCGGCGAAATCCCGACGCCAGTAGCCGCGCCGCCGGTCGTCGTATTGCTCGACGTCACGAACGGATACGTCCCGTGGTCGATATCCAGCAACGAGCCCTGCGCACCCTCCAGCAGGACCGCGGCGCCGCTCTTGATTGCCTTGTGCACGCAGAGCCCAACGTCGTCGGCGATCGCCAGCAGCCGCGGGGCCAGTGCTGCCAGCACGGTCAGGGTCTCTTCAACCGACGCGCGCACCTCCGAGCCTGAACGCTCGAGCTGCGCGTTGGCGCGATCGACACCGACGGCCACGAGTTCGCGCAACCGATCCGGGTAGCGCAGGTCGAGCACGCGCACGCCGCGCCGCGCAACCTTGTCCTCGTACGCGGGGCCGATGCCACGTCCCGTCGTGCCGATCGCCTTGCTGGCCGCGCTCGCCCGATCCATCAGCTTGTGGTACGGCATGACGAGATGCGCGCGCTCCGAGACGTACAAGCGTCCCTCGACATCGACGCCGTCCTTGACCAGTTCATCCACTTCGACGAAAAGCGTCTCGGGATCCATCACCACCCCGTTGCCGATCGCGCAGCGCACGCCAGGGTGCAGGATGCCACTCGGGATCTGGTGCAGGACCGTCGACTTGTCGCCGATGTGCACCGTATGACCGGCGTTCGCGCCGCCCTGGTAGCGAACGACCCAGTCGGCCCTTTCGGCGAGCACGTCGACCAGCTTCCCCTTGCCTTCATCGCCCCACTGCGCGCCGACCACTACCACCGTGCGCGTCGTCGAATCGAACATGCGTTTCCGTCTCCGGCGGCGCCGTGGCCGCACACAAAAAACGCCCCGCGGACAGCCCGCGGAACGTAGACGCAATCTAGTCTCTGAGCGGGACGGGACAACTGTCGGGCGCTTCGCCGCTCAACCTATTGGACTTTTGGTCCGGTCCAGACGCGTTAGAAACGTTACGAATTTTACCAGTGAAGTGATCCTATGCGTGTGCCGACATTCGGACTCAACGAGCGGGCGCACTTTCGCGCCTCCTCCCCAAGCACCGCGCTGTGCCACGTTTGCCGCGGCTGCGTTCACGCCCCTCCTGAGGTGCTAGTTGGCATTGGACATCCGCCCCTCACTCCATTCCAGCGCCCCGGAATCGCTGAGTGAACTCCGGGAGATGCTGGGCAGCCTCGAAGCCCAGCTGGTCAGTGTGTATGAAGAGCAGGAACAGGCCGCTCTGCGTGCTGTGGCGCCCGATGAAACGCTGTCGGCGCTGTACGAAGACAAACAGCGGCTCAGCGCGCGTACCATCGTCGAACTCCGAGCCAGCGTCGAAAGCATGGCCGCGCAGCTGGCCGATTGCTACGAAACGCGTGAAGGCAACGCCGCGCCGTCTGGCTCGGCCGAGATGCACGACATGCTCGGCTCGCTCACGGCGCAGTTGGAAGCGATGTACGAGGAGCACTCGACCGCCCCCTACAGTATTTCGGAGGCGGTAGAGATGGTGCACAATCTCGAAGCGCAGGTTGGCGCGCTGCTTGAGGAACGAGACGATCTCGCCGAACAGGTGAGCCGCTCCTCGCATGACGTGCAAAACGCTAAACGTCGTGCCCGTGAACTCGTCAATGCGCTCGTCGACCAAGCCTTTGCCTGATCGCACTCACGCGATCACGCTACCTACCGTTGTTCATCCTGGAGAGAGTCCATGTCGTTCGTTCCCCCGCAATTCATCTCACAACTCCCGTCGGTCGACCGCAACAACGTTGATGCGCAGCCGTTCGGCATCGTGCAGGTGGACGACACGGGTGTCATCAAGTTGTACAACCGCTGGGAGTCCGAGATGGCCGGCGTTGCCGTGAGCGCAGCCGAAGGTCGCAACTTCTTCACACAGGTCGCGCCCTGCACGAACAACCGCCTCATGTTCGGAAAGTTCAAGGATGGCGTCACAAAGGGCGAACTCGATTCGGAGTTCAACTACACGTTCACGTACAAGATGAAGCCGACCAACGTGCAAATCCGCCTCTTCCGCCACGCACCGTCGGCCACGAACTGGGTGCTCGTCGGCCTGCGCGCCGCCTGAACAGCTATCAACGTTTCGCGTGCAGCGGACGTCCCGGTCGCTGTGCGCCGTCGTTTTCTTTCCGCCCGTCTCGCTGCAACCCATGCCTACGCTTTCCACTCAACTCCTGCAGGTTGCCGACTCGTCGATCGTCGAGAGCGCGTGCCGTAACATCACAGAATCGGTCGAGCTCACCGCCGCTGAGCGCGCTATCGTCCTGACGGAAGTCAGCCGGCTCTGTTCGCAGATGGTGGAGCTTTCCACCGCCCTCGCCGATATCGAAGACGAACCGGATCTCTATCGCAGCCTTGCAGCCCTCTGGCTCGAACTGCGCTTCACTTGGCAGCGACACAACCTCGTGGCCAACTACGACACCATCCGCACCGGAACGTGTAGCCCGATGGTGCTCGTGCGAGCCTCCGTCGCCTCGTACCTGCTTGAGCGCATGGAGTCCTTGCTTGAGCGGGACCATCGCGACCAGCTTGGGGACACCGCCGTGCAGCTGCTGGACGTCGTCCGCGATGACATCGAACGCGGTGCCGCGACCAGCGAGGTCTGAGATGTTGCGGCAACTTCTGCGTCGCCTCTTCCGGCCCCGCACCCGATTGGAGCGGGCGTCGGTATCGCCGGTTCCCATCGTCGCTCCCACAGCCGCGGCCTCGGCAGCGCTGATCACCGTGTCGGTGCTTGATGCCGTCGCAGCAACGCCGGCAGCGGTAGCCGACAAGACTTCGGCGACCAGCTACGATGCGGCGGCAAGCTGGCGCGAACATCTCGAACTTGCACAGCTGCTGCAACTGAGGGACCCGGACTCGGCCGACAACCCCGATGCTTCCGCGCTGCTCAAATTGCTCAGTGAAGGACCCGATGCCGTCATCCGGCAACTGCCGGCGGCCGCTCGCGATTCCCTCACGCTGTGCGACGACACCACCCTGACACGATCAAGGGTCGCCGACACACTTGGCCGCGATCCGGCGCTGGTGCAGGCGCTTCTGCGCACCGCCAACAGCGCCGCCTTTGGCGGCGGTCGAGGGCCCGTGCTGGGCATCGAGCAAGCTCTCGACCGCATCGGTATTGCTGGCGCGCGCGCCGTGGTGCTCTCGAGCTGCGTCGACGGCCTGTTGAGCCACCCCGGCGGCGAGTACAACGCTATGGCCAGCGAGGTGTGGGCCCACATGGTGCGCACCGCGCCATTGGCCCGCACTGTCGCACCCGCGTTCGCCGCCGATGCCGACGAGGCATTCGCCATCGCGCTGCTGCACGACGTCGGCAAGTTGGTCATCTTCGATCGCATCTCGGTGTTGCGCGCAGTGCGGCGTCGCGCGATTGCACTCTCTCCGCTTTTCATTCACCAATTGCTTCAACTGCTCCACGAGCCGCTTGGCGCCATGGCCGCGTTGAAATGGGGAATGGGAGAGCGCGCCACGGGCGCCATCGGCAATCACCACCGCCTCGAGGTACACACTTGGCGAGATCCCCTCGCGGAGTCGATCTTCGTGGCCGAGCGTGCCGATCATGCCGTGCGGCGCGGGACCACGTACGACATCGATGCGCTGTGGTCGGATGGTCGTCTCACCGGGTCGCATGTCCGCGCCACCGCCGCGCTTCACCACGTCCTCGCTGCCGCCTGAATTTGCCATGGCTGATCGCCTGCTTGACCTGCTCACGCTGCTGGACAGTTCCGATGTCCGCGACCGCATTCATGAAATGATCGCCGATCTCGGCGGCGTTCCCGATGCAGACGCGGCGGCGCTGAAAGCCGCCATGGACGAGCGCTTGCGTGGTATTGCCGAGTCACTGCGTGATGTCTGCATCGATGACGACAGTGTCGAAGCGTATTCGCTGCTACCGGGGATCTGGCTCGAACTGCGCTTCGAATGGATGCGTTACAACATGCAGATGCAGTATCAGACGGTGCTTCGTGGTCGCGCCGAGCCAACGTTGATGGCGCGCGGCGCCGCACTGTCGTATCTGCTGGAAGCAGTCGAAATGTCACTCGATTCCGAGTCGGCCTTTGTCGTCACCAAGATTGCCGCCGACCCGGCCGGCACGGCATTGGGGGCGATCACGCAAACGGAACGCATGTTCCAACGCCTTTCAGCCGCAAGCGCCGGTGGCCGAAACGCGGTGGAGGCGTTGCTGCAGACGCAGGACCAGATCGCCCGGCACACCGACTCTCCGCTGGTGCGAGGGGAATTCAGCAAGGTCATCAGCGCGGTCATCGAGAAGGTGGGCGCGGGGCTGCTCGTATCCTCGGCCGACTTCACGCAGGCACTTGAAGGCGTGTTGCTCAAGCATCTTGGAACGCTGCCCCTGCGCGTTGTGCTGCAGGACGCCAGCCCCGACGCCACGCTGACCATTCCCAGCGCGGTGGCGAACGGGTTGCTCACTGCTGCTCGCGGCTGGATGGACGCAATGCGGGACTCGTCGCTGACCACCGACGCGGTGCAGCGCATCGCCAGCGGGCGTGCCGGTTACGTGACAATTACCGCGTCGCTGTCTCGAGTGGGAGACCTCGTACGCTTTTCCTTGGCAGACGATGGTGACGGGTGCGTGCTCTATCGCCCCGACCGGCAGGTATGGCCCATCCGTGATTTCAAGCTCTCCATGACGCAACAGGCTGGCGTTGGAAGCACCATGCTTTTCGGCTGCAACGTCACCAGCATCTCGGAGTACTTAATGCTCCGTGTGGGCGCTCACGACGATGATGCAATGATCGGAGTGCCGCTTCGCATGGTGGGCCACATCGAGCGGCGGGATGCGTCGGCAATTGCGTTGCACGGCGCGTGCCTTGTCGACCGCACACACGGCGGGACCGTCCAGCTCATCGACCTCGGCCAATCGCTGTTCAATGCACCCATCGGAACGGACGACGCCACGTACGTGCATGTCCACCCTGACGGGGCGGACCAACCGGCTGTTGCGCTCCGCGTGCGCGCCGTCACGGGCATCTGTCGCGGAAGTGTGAAGTGGCTTCCGACTTCCCTGCCCGACAGTCCACTGCGCGGCTTCGTCTATTCGGATCGCGACCTCGTCGGCATCATCGATTTCGATCGACTGCTTAAGCACGGCAGTATCGACCACGCTCGCGTGCTGGTTGCGGCCTGATGCGCTCACTCGAACCGATGTTCGCGGCCGATATGACTGCGCCTGTTTCAATCACCCACCCGCGAACCAGCGGCGTTGTGAAACTTGGCAGCAACTCAAGCGGCGCCGTTGTGGACGTGGGCGGCGCCGTGAGCACCGGAGACGTGTTTGCGTTGGCGCTCCGCGACGCCACGGCCACCATCGGCGCAAACGCCAAGCAACGCATGGCCGCGTCGCACGCGGTCCTTGAGCGCATGGTCCACGAACGTCGGCGAATTTATGGCGTCACAACCGGCTATGGACCACTGGCCTCGCATCCGGTCACACCGGAACATGCGTCCCTGCTGCAGCGCAATCTCGTCTACCACCTGTGCGCTGGTGTGGGCAAGCCACTTTCCGTGCGGCACACTCGCGCCATGATGGTGGCACGCGCTTCCAGCCTCGCGCGCGGCTACTCGGGCGTGAGCGCGTCACTGTTCCGATGCCTGCTGGACTGCATTAACCACGACCTCGTACCTGTGGTGCCGGAGATGGGCACTGTTGGCGCCAGCGGCGATCTTACCCCGCTCGCCCACGTGGCGCTGGCCCTCATGGGCGAAGGCGAGATGTGGGTGCACGGGGAGCGACACGCATCGGCCGACGCCATGCGCGCGGTCGGCATCGCGCCGATCAACCTTGGACACAAGGAAGGCATCGCCCTTGTGAACGGCACATCGTGCATGACCGGCATCGCTGCGGTGAACGCTGAGCGTGCGCGCCGCGCGACGCATCTCGCGCTCCGGTTATCTGTGCTTTATGCAGAATGCCTCGGTGGGCGTGTCGAAGCCTGGGATGCCCGGCTCGGCGTCGCTCGACCGCACGCTGGTCAGACGATGGCACACACGGCGCTGGCGCGTTGGAGCGTCGGCAGCGCAAGACTGCAACCGCTCGTTCAACCGCCCCCGACGCTTGATGAAACAGCGGCGGTTGACGGCTGGTTGCCAGAAGGCGACTTGCCGCAGGACCCATACACCGTTCGCTGCGTACCTCAGATCATTGGCGCGGTGTTCGACGTACTGGCGTTTCACGACGGCATTGTCACCACCGAGTTGCAAAGCGCCACCGACAATCCGCTCATTTTTGCCGATGATGACGCGATTCTCCACGGCGGCAACTTTTTCGGCCAGCATGTGGCCTTTGCGTCAGATACCCTGTTGCTGGGCGTTGCAAAGCTGGCCATTCACGCGGAGCGGTGCGTGGCTCGCATTACCGACGTCGCGCAGAATCGCGGCCTGCCCGCGTTTCTGCATGGTGGCCGCGATGGCGTCAACTCCGGTTTCATGGGCGCCCAAGTGACAGCCAGCGCTCTGGTGGCGGAAATCCGAACCCGCGCCGTGCCTGCGTCCATCCAATCTGTGCCGACCAACGCCAACAATCAGGACGTGGTGAGCATGGGCACTATCGCGGCGCGCAAAACCGCCGATGTGCTCGACCTGGTCTTCACGGTGCTCGGCATTCATGCGCTGGTGCTGGCCCAAGCCGCCGAGCTACGTGGCGGCGAGCAACTCAACGATTTTGGCGCCGAGAGTCAAGCGCTGGTGAGCTGGGTTCGCGAGAGTGCGCCGAAGCTCGAAATCGACCGACCGCTTTCGTCCGAGATCGAGCGGCTTACCGCCCGACTTGAGTTGACGGACTGGAGCCTGCCACTTGTAGATGACGCACTGCACAGCATGCCGTCGATTTTCTGACTGGTGGGCTGACAATCAAGTAGTTGAAGCACCGCGTCGGCCTCTGCAGCTGAACGGGCGGGCGTGAGGCACCGGCCTGTTGGCCGGTCACGTTTCAGCGCGCCATCAGCGCCGCCGCCAGCATCCAAATCGCGATCATCACGCCAAGGCCACTCTTGACCGCGGTCGCCACGGCGCGACCGACCACCGCGCCAGTGGCCGCGCGCGCCGGATCGCCCCGCTGGTCGGGGTGCACAGTGAGTTCGCCGAGGAACGCGCCGGCAAATGCTCCCGCAAACGCGCCCACCACCGACCCGATTACCGGCACCGGCACGCCAACCACGGCCCCAACCAGTCCGCCAACAATTGCGCCCCACGACGCGCGCCGCGACCCGCCGTAGCGCCGGGTGTAGCGGCCGGCGATGGTGTACTCCAACACCTCCGCCACCACCACCACCCCGCAAGAGCCAAAGAAAGTCCAAGCCCCGATGCCGCCAGCGGGAACAATCAGCCAATAAAGCAGCCCAGCGCCCAGCATTACCCACAAACCCGGCAAGCCAAACGGCACCAGCAACAAGCCGCCCAGCAACGCCGAGGCAAGGAGCGCCAGCGCCAGCGCGGCCGGAATTAAAGTGTCAGCAGTCATACTGATTTGTACGGCAATCGCGCAGTGCTGGATTCGGCGCCACACACAATTGCGTTGGCGTCGCCTCGCGTGCCATCTGTGCACATCGGGACGAATCGACACAAGCGGCGGACTCGTAGCTCTTGCACCCTCAAGTTCCGCGCGTCGCCACCGAGACTCGCATGAGAGGGGTTCGCGATGCGGCGGCCCGTTAACCTGAGAGACCCTGGCGCAAACGCTTGTTTGCCGCCGCCGCCGCCTGAGACGCCCATGCTTACATCCCATTGTTCCCAGCTGGCTCAGCGACTGCACACCGTCGCCGATGCGAGCGATGTTTTGACCGCGCTCCGCGAGCTCACCGGCGCCGTCAACCTCAGCGAATCCGACCGCGCTGGCATTGAGGACGACGCGCTTCGCCTCTGTGGCGAGTTGCGTGCGTTTGCCAGCGCCATGTCGTCGGTCGCCGACGAGTCCGAGCTCTATCGCAGCCTCGCCATTGTCTGGCTGGAACTCCGCATTGAGTGGCAGCGCCACGATCTCGTGGCCAGCTACGACACCGCGCGCACAGGTTTCGCCGAAATCGGCGTGCTGGTCCGCGCGTCCGCCGCCACGTATCTGCTGCAACGCATCGAAGTGCTCCTTGATCGTCCGCAACTGGAGCAACTGGTCAGTACGGCGATGGGCATCATTGAAAGCCTTCGCACCGACGTGTCGCGCGTCTGTGGGCGCATCGCGGCGTAGTACGCAGCCATTACGTCATTGCTCGACAATTGACGGAGCTCGCGCGCCAGTCGCGTTTCACCAGCGGACACGGGGCTTGAGCGAAACACCGCACTCGGTTTCACCAGGCAAGCAACGGGTTCGTGCGCCATAGGTCACCCCGTTTCACCAGGATGCATGGGGTTTGAGCGCAGCACGTCACCCTTCGCTGTCCGTCGCCAGTGCGCGAATGGCACGAGGGTCACGCGCGACAATCGACTCGCCAGCGCGCCGAGCCCTGCCCGTACCGACGCCGAGTCCATTGGCGAAAGGGTCGCCTCGGTGTGCTGGCCAACTGTAAGCAGTACTTCAATGGCGTCCTCGCCATCTGCGCGCACCAAAATTTCCCGCGCCGTGGGCAGCGCCAGCCGGATTGCCGCTTCGTACCATGCCGCGTCCACCATGCGTCCGTTGGCCAGCTTGAAGCGGTCGCTGTCCCGCCCCACGATTTGCAGGCCATCATCCGGCAGCCGTTCCACGAGATCGCCCGTTCGCACCCACCGTTCCGGGTTCAGGCGATTCAGGCGACCCTGCTCCCAGAATCCGACGCAGGCGTTCTCGCCACGAAACGCCAGCACACCATCGTCGTCGATGCGCACGGCGCACCCAACCGGCCGACCGAGAAAGCGTTCCGACCACTCCCCGGGAGCGCCGAGCGCGATGCCCGGTGAAGCTTCCGTCTGCCCGTAGCCAACGCGCAGAGCCGTGCCGCCAAGCATCGCGGCCAACGACGCCGATACGGCTGCTCCGCCCACCACGCCGCCGCGAAGGCGATGCAGCAACGCCTCTCCACGCGGATCGCTAAACAGACGGGTCGCCAAGATCGGTACCAGATCCACATGCGTGATCGGATGCGCCTGTGCGAGCGCCAGCAAGCCCGAGAAATCGCGCCCGTCGTTGGTATCGCGCACGATCTCGTCGGCCTGCAGCAAACTGGCCAGCAGGCCAAGCACCAATCCGAACGCGTGATGCCACGGCAGCACACTGAGCACACAGCCTCCCTCGAGCGCGAGGGAGCTCGCGTGACTGTCCAGCACCGCGCACAGGTTGCCATCTGAGATCGCCACCCACCGAGGCGCGCCCGTAGTACCCGAGGTGCGCAGCAACAGTCTCACGTCAGGCGTGGGAGGTTGTGTGGATGCCCGCAGCGCCGGCAGCGCCTCCTCAGGCCACCCGGCGGCACCAGGCGTCAGCACCCCGGCAACATCGACAGGAAATTCGCCCAGACGCACCAGCAGGCGCGCATCCAGCTCATCAAGCATCGCAGCGTCGCCCTCGGCGATCGCCACCACCGGTGACACGACAGCGAGGCTGATCTCCTCCCAGAAACAGGCGAGGAGCAGCTGAACAAAGGCGGCGCCTGCCGGCAGCGCGCACACCACCCGCTCACCCGCGATGACATTGGCGGCTCGAAACGCCCGGACCCACTGACGGGCGCCGGCCCAGAGCGAGGCGCCAGTCCAGATCTGGTCGGGCACGATCAGGAGAGGTGTCGGCTGCCCCGCGAAACGCGCGTGCAGCCGATCGCGCCAGACTGCAGACACGGAGCTACGTGATCGCGCCGGCCGCCTGCAGACCGGCGCGAATGCTGGTCAGCTCAGCGTCCCCCACGGGCAAAAGCGGACTGCGCGGCACTGTACCGTGCAGTCCCGTCATCGTCATTGCGGCCTTGATGCCTGCCGGACCCATCGCGCCCGCGATGTCGGTGGCGAGCGGCTTGAGCTTCTCCTGCACCGCCGTCGCTTCGTCAACTCGGCCTGCGGTGAACAGATCGAACATCTGCCGCACCATCGGACCGGCGTATAACGCAATTGCGAGGATTGCGCCCTTCACACCGGCCGTGAGTGCGGGCACCATTGTCGCGCCACTTCCGGTCAATACGCGGAACGAGTCGCTCTGTGCGCCAAGGTACTCGGCGAGCATCGGCAGATTTCCGGCGCTGTCCTTCATGCCGATGACATTTTCGTGCTGCGCCAATTCGTGCACGAACTCCGGCGACATCACCACATGCGCGTACACCGGAATGTTGTAGAGCATCACGGGGAGCGGACTCGCATCGGCAACGGCGCGAAAGTGCGACATGAGCGCCGCCTGCGTCATGCGCTTGAGGAAATAGTGTGGCGACACGATCAGCGCAGCATCGGCGCCGATCCCCTTCGCATCCTGCGCGCGCGAAATGGTTTGACGCGTGCTCTCGCTCCCGATCCCGGCCAACAGCCACTTTTCGCTGGGCACACGTGCACGTGCCCAGGTCAACAGTTGACGACGATCGTTGTCATCCAAGAGCGCAGACTCACCACTGGATCCTGCGACGAGCACGCCATCCATCCCGAAGCCAAGGTGCGCGTCGAGATTGGAAATGAACGAGGCGCGGTCAAGATCACCGTTCGCGTCAAACGTGGAGACGGCAGGCACCATAAGCCCGCCCAACGAAGTAGTAGGCATCGGTGAAAATTAGCGGCGCGCGGGGCGCAGTCACAGGGAAGAGGATCTACTGCAACTGCAACGGACTATCACGGAAGAACTGATCAACAGCTATGATTTTTAGGGATACAATCCAATGACTTGAAAAGGTTTGCCGCAGTATCCGTGAAAATCTGCCGTTGTCGTTGTCGTTCCGAGCGAGCCGCCGCTCACGAGCCGAACAAGCTCTCAAACCCACTCCCGAACACCGCATCTCCCCCCAACGGGTTGGGACTCGTCACCGCCAGGTGACTGGTCGGACTCGTGGCGATCGGCGGCAGCTGCGTGCCCGTGCCAAGCGGATTCGGACCAAGACCCTGCTCTGCACGAGCCGAAGCAGGCGTTGCGGAGGTCACCACGGGGAACGACGCCGTCGAGCGCGACGCGCCCAGACTAGCAGGTGGCTCACCTTGTCCGCGCATCATGCGGAAGGTGAGTTCAAAGTCGGCCGGGCGCGTGGATGCACTCAGTGCTGTTTCGAAAGTGACTTCGCCACTCGTCACCAGCTCCGTCAGGTGCTGATCGAACGTCTGCATGCCGTATTGCGAACCGTCCGCGATGTAGTCGCGAATTTCACTCACACGGTTCTCCGCGATCAGATCGCGAATTGTTGGAGTCACCACCATCACTTCCGCCGCGACCGCGCGACCCACGCCACTCGCTTTCGGCAACAGTCGCTGCGAAACCACGGCCTGCAGCGACTCGGCGAGACGCATGCGCACGACCGACTGCTCGTCGGGCGGGAACATCGCCATGATGCGCATGATGGTGCTGCACGCATCCGGCGTGTGCAGTGTCGAGATGAGCAGGTGCCCCGTCTCCGCCGCCTTCATCGCCGTGTCGATCGTTTCGGCGTCACGCATTTCACCGATCATGATCACGTCGGGATCCTGCCGCAGTGCCGCGCGCAATCCCATGCGGAAGCTGTCGGTATCGATGCCGACTTCACGCTGTGTCACCGAACTCTTGATGTCGGTGTGCATGAACTCGATCGGGTTCTCGAGTGTGAGAATGTGCTTCTCGTGTACCGAATTGATCGATTGCACAAACGCCGCCATCGTGCTCGACTTGCCGGAGCCGGTCACACCCGTCACCAACACCATGCCGCGCTCGGAGTGTGCAATGCGATTCAGCACGGCCGGCAGCCGCAGCGTTTCAAAGGTCGGCACGTCGGGCGGGATCACACGCAGGACGATCGAGTGCGACGTACGCTGGCGCAGAATGTTCACGCGAAAGCGACCAATGCCCGGCGACGACCATGAACAGTCATGATCACGCAGCGTGTCGATGGTTGCACGCTCCGATTCCGCACTCATGAAGTGCAGCGCGATCGCTCGTGTCTGGTCCGCCGTCAATGATTGCTTCGTCAATACAATCAGTCGTCCGTCGATGCGGGCGCGCACGACGTCCCCCGCCTTGATGTGTACATCCGATGCACCGCGCTCGACTGCTGCCTTGATGATCCGCTCAATCGCCACGTTCGGTCCCGCGTGCGTGACGCTGGCGATTACTCAATAGCCAGCATCGAGATCCACGACGTTACGCAGCGGCATGCCCGCTACCCACCGTCGCCAATTGTCCTCAAACAGATCGAGCGCGCGCGACCAGCTGCGATGCGGTGACACGCCTGACACATGTGGCGTGATCAAAATGCAAGGATGCCGCCAGAAGATATTTTCCGCTGGCAGCGGCTCGGTGTCGAACACATCCAACACCGCTCCACGTACCCGACCGGAGTCGAGCGCCGCCAGCAGCGCGTCGTCCGCAATCAGACCACCACGCGCTACGTTGACGACGATTGCACCGGGCGGGAGCAACGCCAGATTCCCCTCGTCCAATAGTCTGTTACTCGAGGGGGTGAGCGGTGCGGCCAGCACCACCACGTCCGCTGTGACAAGTTCGGTCTGCAGCGAATCAGTCCCTGCAATTCGCGAAAATCCGGGCGGAATGCCCAGCTCCGGCCGACGACGAATTCCGGTGCAAACGCATCCCAGCGCCGAAAATCTTTGCGCCACCGCGCTCCCAATCCCGCCAGCGCCCACCACCAGCACGCGACATTCGTTCAGCTCGCGCAGTTGCGTTTCAGCGGCGATGAACGGCTTCTGACTCCACAGCGCCTGCGCTTGCTGCCGCACCGCGAAGTCGAGGCCGCGCACAAAATGCAGCACGCCCGCAAGCACGGTGTCCGCCATTCCTTCAGCGTACACACCGGCGCTGTTGGTGAATACGATGTCGCTCGCACGCAGCGCCGGCGTGATCGAACTCGTGATCCCCGCCGCGACGCTGTGCGCCCACTTGAGCTGGGGCGCAACCGCGATCACCTCGGGCGACAATCCAAACCCCACGTACACCTCGGCCGCAGCCGCGGCGGCAATCGCTTCCGCACTCGGCTGGTTGGTACCACTGCCCACCGAACGGGAGATCGATTCGATCACCATCACTTCCCAACCTTCAGGCGTCGCTGTACGCAGACGTTCAGACGCCCACGTCGGAAGCCGCATGTGTGGCGCACTGCTCATCAAATCCACCACCAGACGACGCAGCGTCACGACGGAATCTTCAGCGCACCAAGCCCCATCCGTTCACGCACTTCATGCATCGTCGTTTGGGCGATGGCACGCGCGGTCCTGGCACCGTCCGCAAGTGCGTCGAGCACCTGCTGGGGTGCGGCATCGAGTTCCGCGGAGCGCCGACGGATCGGCGTCAACTCGTGAACCATTCCCTCCAGCAACACCTTCTTGCAGTCCATGCACCCCCAGCCTGCGGTCGTACACTGCTGCACCACGTTCGCCTGCACCTCCAGGCTGCTGAACGCCTTGTGGAGTTGAAACACGTTGCACACGTCCGGATTGCCGGGGTCGGTTTTGCGGACGCGCGCCGGATCGGTCATCGCCAGACGCAGCTTCGCCCAGATCTGCTCATCGGTTTCCAGCAGACCTACAGTGTTGCCGAGTGACTTGGACATCTTGGCTTGGCCATCGAGACCCACGATCCGACGGGTCGGCGTGAGCAGCGGCTTGGGCTCGGGGAAAAATTCCTCGCCGAACCGCGCGTTCCACTTCCGCGATGTATCGCGCGCCAACTCCAGATGTTGCACCTGGTCCTCGCCAACCGGCACCGAGTCCGCACGATAAAGCAGGATGTCCGCCGCCTGCAAAACCGGATACATCAGCACGCCCGCCGGAATACTCTCCATCTTGGCCGACTTTTCCTTGTACTGGATCTGTCGCTCGAGGTCACCGACAGGTACCAACGTCGTGAACACCCACGACAGCTCGGTATGCTCGGGGACATCGCTTTGCATGAACAGACTTGACTTGGACGGGTCGATCCCCGCGGCCAACAGCGACTTTGTCATCTCCCACCGCCGCGTTTGCAGCAACGCCGGATCGTAGTTGCCGGTGATCGCGTGATAGTCGACGACGCAGAAAAGCGCGCCGGGATGCACCTGTTGCAGGTGCACCCAATTCTTGACTGCACCGAGATAGTTTCCGATGTGCAGTTCGCCCGAAGGCTGGATACCGCTGAAGATCCGTGCCATCCAGCAAACGTAATCCGCTTCCACTCTGTCGACCACGCGAGCCGCATGACCACACCGTCAGCCAATCAACGCCTCGCTTGGCTGAACGTCGCCGCTCGCGCGGCCGCTTGTGCTGCCGACTTCATCACCGAAGAATCGAAGACGCGCGACACGATCGTGTGGGCGGAGAAAAGCGCCACGGATTTTGTCAGTCGCGTCGACTTCGGTGCCGAAGACCTCATTCGCCGTCATTTCGCGCAGGAAGCACCCGAAATACGCGTCGTCGGCGAAGAGATGGGCGGTGGCGCCACAGAAAAGGGGCTCGTGGCCATCGTCGACCCGCTCGATGGCACCACCAACTTTCTGCACGGCTATCCCTGCTACGCAGTGTCGATCTGCGTCGCGCTCGATGGCATCCCCCAGGCCGCCGCGATCTCCGACGTCGCTCGCGGTGGCCTCTACACCGCCACACTCGGCGGCGGTGCGTTCGTGGACGGCACGCCAATCCACGTTTCCGCCATCACCGTTCCGGCCCGCGCCCTGATTGGCACTGGATTTCCCTTCAAGGACCAGAGCTTCGCCGCCCAATACCTCGCGCAGTTTGCCACACTCACGCCACAGGTCGCAGGGCTGCGCAGAGCCGGTGCTGCAGCGCTCGACCTGTGCGACGTGGCCCGCGGTCGCTTTGATGGCTTCTGGGAGCTCATGCTCGCCCCGTGGGACCTCGCGGCTGGAGTGTTACTGATCCGTGAAGCCGGGGGCATGGCCACCGACCTCGCCGGGAACGACGCCCCACTTCGCGCCGGCCCGATCGTCGCCAGCAACGGCGTGATGCACGACTGGCTCCTGTCACAACTGGCCGTCCCCCCACGCGCCCCATAGCATCCACGACGTATCGGTTTCTATCGTAGCCGAAACCCGAACTCACGACTCACCACTGCGCTGTTCCCATGACCCTCGTCGAGTGCGTCCCAAACTTTTCCGAAGGTCGCGACTCCGAAACGATCGCTGCCCTGCGGGAGGCCATTGCCTCCACCCCCGGCGCGCATGTGCTCGATGTCTCAAGCGATCCGTCGCATCATCGCACCGTCATCACCTTCGTTGCGTCGCTCGACGCGGCCGTTGGGGCAGCGTTCAACGCCATGCGCGTAGCCCGTGATCGCATCGACCTGACCACGCACCACGGCGAACATCCGCGCATTGGCGCGACCGATGTAGTCCCCTTCATTCCACTCGAAGGCGCGACGATGGACGATTGCATCAACCTTGCGCGTCAACTTGGGCAACGCGCATTCAGCGAACTGGGCATCCCGGTGTACCTATACGAGCGCGCGGCAACCACACCTGCGCGCGAAAACCTCGCGGATGTACGACGCGGTGAATTTGAAGGACTGCGCCAAGAAGTGCGCATCAACACTGCGCGACGTCCTGACTTTGGTGAGGCCGAACTGCATCCGACGGCGGGCGCCACGGCGATCGGCGCGCGCCCCTTTCTAGTCGCGTACAACGTCTACCTGGGCGACGCAAAAAATCTCCCCGTCGCGAAAGAACTCGCGAAAGCCATCCGTGGTTCATCCGGCGGACTGCGCTACGTGAAAGGGCTCGGACTTGAAGTGGACGGACAGGCGCAGCTGTCGATGAATCTGGTCGACACGGAAAAGACGCCACTGCATCGCGTCTACGAAATCGTGAAGAATGAAGCCGCGGCACACGGCATCACGCCCACGTGGAGTGAGATCGTCGGGCTCGTACCCGAGCGTGTGTTGCTCGACGCCGGCGCGCGTCATGTGCAACTTCGAGGCTTCAGCAAAGCGATGCTGCTCGAAGAAAACATTCGTGCGGTCATCACCGGCGGAGAGTCGGTCGAAACCTTTGTCTCACGCGTTGCCTCTCCCACCCCCACACCCGGCGGCGGAAGTGTTGCAGCGCACGTCGGCGCACTCGGCGCGGCACTCGCTCAAATGGTCGTCGGCCTTACGGTAGGAAAGAAGAAATACGCAGCGGTCCAAGAGCAGATGAAGACGCTCTCGCTCCGCGCGAGTGTACTCCGTCGACAGCTTGCAGATCTCGTACAACGCGACGCGGATTCCTACGACCGAGTGCGCTCGGCGTATGCGATGCCACAGGAGCCGGAGACGGCGCTTGCAGCGCGCAAGACGGCGATTCTCGAGGCACTCCTCTTCGCGTCGCAAGTCCCACTGGAAACAGCGCAGGCTGCAGTGCATGTCGCGGAGATTGCAGCCATCGTCGCCGAACACGGCAACAGCAACGCAGTCACGGATGCAACTGTCGCAGCGCTTCTGGCCGAGGCGGCGTGCAAAGGTGCCGTGCTGAATGTGCGCATCAATCTCAGTTCAGTCCACGCTGACGCGCCGCAGGAATCGGCGCGACTCAACGCCGAAGCGCGCGCCTGCATCGACGCCGTGTCGGTGCACACCCGACTTGCAGAAGCCGCTGCCGAACGCGTCATGGCCCAATCGTGAAGCAGCCAATGTCTTGTGTCGCCTACCGCACAGCCTCCATCGCGTACGCACTCTCCGCAATGCTGCTCGGCGCGTGTCACTCGTCGTACTCATCGTCGTCAGCAAGCAACACCAGCGCCGACGCTTCATCCGTCGCGCTTTCGTCGTGCGAGGGCCAGCAAGCCTCAAGCCGAAACGCGATCGCGTCACTCTCGATCAAGGTGACGCCGGCGCCGACGCCGACCTCACCCGTCGCGATCTACGTCGAAGGAGAAGCGAACAAGAGTCTCACGCGCGACAGCACCGACCAGATTCATCGATACGAGCTGCCGCGCGGACTGTATGCGGTTCGCATAACGAGGTCCGGCTTCAACACAGCAACGGCGCGAGTGACGCTGTTGGCTGGATGTAACGCAGAGCTCACGGCGACACTCCGTCGTCGTGCGGCCAAAGGACGTTAAAGCCCAGCGTATTGCGCGATCCCCAGTACGCTGGTTGGGTCAGATAGTCGGACGACGCGCACCGTGATGTGTCGCCTGTTCAAACGCGTGCGCCATTTGCAACACGCTCCAATCTCCACGATGACGGCCGACAATCTGCAGACCGATCGGTAACCCGCTCGCCGAGAAGCCGGCGGGCACCGAGATTGCCGGACACGCCATGAACGTCACGTACCAGCACGACCGCATCCAGTCGATGTACGTCGGCATCGCGACGCCACCCACCGTGGTCGGATATTCCGTCTTCACATCAAACGCTTCCACCTGCGTCACTGGCAACACGAAGTAATCGTACTTCTCGAAGAACGTCGTGACATCGCGATACATGCGCGCCTGACGAGCAAAAGCACGCGCGACATCAGCGCCGGTATTCCGTTCTGCTTCCGCGATCTCCCACTTCACCGTGCCCTTGAACATCGTGGGGTTCTCGCGCGCCAGTTTTGCATAGCTCGCGTGATACGACAGATGCCGCAAAATCGGAAAGGCGTCGTCAACGCCGACAAAATCCGGTTCTGCTTCGTCGACAATGCAACCCAGATCGATAAAAGTCTGGCGATTCGCATTCACGACGCGGGTCACTTCCGACTCGAATGGAATACCGCCAAGGTCCTTGAACCACGCGATACGCGTGCCCTTGAAGCTGCGGGCAAGTGGTGCGCGAAACTGTGCCCCCCCTTCGTCGATGTAGAGCGGGTCGGGCGAATGGGCACCGACCATGCTGCTCAGGAACAGCGCCACATCGGCAACCGTGCGCGCGATCGGTCCGCTCGTCGACAGCGGTGACCACGAACCATCGTCATCGGGCACCCGACCTGGCGACGGACGAAAGCCGACCACGTTTGTGAATGCCGCCGGATTGCGCAGAGAGCCGCCCGTGTCGCTGCCATCGGCGATGGGCACCATCCCCATGCGGAGCGCGGCCGCCGCGCCACCGCTGCTGCCACCGACAGTCTTGGTGGTGTCGTACGGATTGACTGTCGCCCCGAATACGGCATTGAAAGTGTTGGACCCAGCACCGAACTCCGGTGTGTTGCTCTTCCCCAGTGTGATTGCCCCCGCCGCGCGAATGCGCTTCACGATTAACGCGTCGACCGTGGGCACATTGTCGCGAAACATCGGCGAGCCGAATGTTGTGCGAATGCCCGCCGTGTTCACGAGATCCTTGTGCGCAACAGGAAGGCCATGCAACGGACCCAATGTCGCGCCACGCGCTTGCAGTTCGTCCGCCTTTTTCGCGTCAGACATCGCGCGATCAGCCACCAGCGTCACGATCGCATTGATCCGGGGATTCACTCGATCTATCCGCGCCAGGTGCGCGCTCATCACGTCGCGCGCGGACAGCTGCTTGCGACGGATGCGCGACGCAAGTTCAACCGCGGTGAGGTCACACAGTTCTTCGCCCGCGATCAATCGCGTCGAGATCGTCTCGTCAGTCATCGCGTTTGGAGATAGCGCCGAAGTGTGCGCGCCCAACGGCAGCTCAGGGAGCGCGTGAGCCAGTGCGGCCGCACCGAGCAGTTGAGAAAAGGCGCGACGACTGAGGCCATCGCTATTTGCATCGGACATGGGCGCGGATTGAGGGAGGACAAGCCGTAACTGTACCTCGCGCGTGCTCCGACCGCGAGCCGAATCTGCGGTGTGGCCAACAACAAGCGCACCGCGATGCTTGCGGTGCGCCAGTCTACCATCATGGCTATTGACCTACTACTTGCTCCACGGCGGCGTGATGCGATTCGACCGCGCATAGGCGATCACTTGACCAAGGTGCTCGTGCATGTGCGTCGCCGTCTCGATCCAGAGCGATTGCTGTGTGGACTTTTGGCCAAACATGTCGATGGGTGCAGTCAACTTGTCTGCCGTGGTCTTCTGCATCGCAGTTTTGAGGTGTGCAAAGCTCGCCTGCAGCTCCTGCACGGTCTCGTCTCGCGTCAGCGGGCGCTTCTCGAATTTCTCGAGCGTCTTGAAGTTCTTCACGTCGATGTTGGTGCCGGCGGGGGGCATCGCACCGACCATCGACGGCAGCAGATAGTTGTCGCTCGCGACGTGGAGAAACACTTCACGGACGGAGCGCACACCGGGCATCGGGCGCCACGCGTATTTGTTCGCGGGCATTGCTTTCGCGAGTGCGACAAACTTCTGCTGTACACCGTCGATGTTCTTCATCAGATCTTCGACGACAGGTGCGGTGGCTTGCGCGCGGACAACAGTTGGGACGGCTACTGGTCCGGCGATCAACAGCACTCCAACCATACGAATCAAGACGTGGCGCATGATGAGGTCCTCTGAGAACATCAGGGAAGCGTGAGAATACGTGGGCCGTTCTCCGTCACTGCAACAGTGTGTTCGAAGTGGGCGGATCGTTTGCCGTCTGCCGTGACGACCGTCCATTTGTCGCTCAACGTGCGCGTCTTGGCGGTGCCGATATTCACCATCGGTTCGATCGCGATTGTGAGTCCGGTCTGGAGCTTCTTGCCACGCTTCGGCTTGCCGTAATTCGGAATCTGCAGCTCTTCGTGCAGCGAAAATCCGACCCCATGACCAACGAGTTCACGCACGATCGAAAAGCCTTCGGCTTCAACGAGCGTCTGGATGGCCGCACCGATATCGCCGACATGATTGTCCGGCGTCGCCGCGGCAATGCCGGCCGCGAGTCCGCGCTGCGTGACGTCCAGCAGCTGCGCTGTGAGCGAATCGATCTCACCGACAGGGACAGTGATCGCCGAGTCGGTGTACATACCTTCCAGCTTCACGCCGACATCGAGGGTGACAATGTCACCTTCGCTGAGCGGGCGTTTGCGCGATGGTATGCCATGAACGATCTCCTCGTTCACCGAAATACAGGCGCTGCCGGGGAAGCCGTACAACCCTTTGAATGCCGGTTCGGCACCGGCGTGCGAGCGAATGAATGACTCGCAGATCGTGTCGAGTTCGAGCGTCGTGACGCCCGGCCGCACTTCCTTTTTCATGTGCTGCAACGCGGCGTACAGTATCGCGCCACCGCGCGCCATGACATCGATTTCGCGCGGTGATTTCAGCAGCGTCGTCGGAGCAGATGACCCGAGGGCCATGATTAGTTCTCGAGGGCCTTGGTCACGCGAGCTTCCACCTCTTCGAGCGAGCCGATCGCGTCGATGTGTACGAGCTTAGCGCCGTTGACTTCGTACCAACTGATGACCGGAGACGTTTGGTCCCGATACACCGTGAGACGTTTACGCACCGCATCAGGCTCGTCGTCCTTGCGGCGCACGAGTGTGCCTTCGGGAGCGTGACCATCTACAGCGCACTTTTCCCCTGGCTCACGACCGAAAAATGGACGCTGGCAGATGTCGCACGTTGTACGACCGCTCAGACGACGCACCAACTCGTCTTCGGCAATGTCGAACATGATCACGGCGTCGACCTTGCGCCCCGACTGCGCCAACTGCGCGTTGAGACCCTCGGCTTGGGGCGTCGTGCGCACCACACCATCAAGAACCGCCCCTTTCGATGCGGTGGGTGAAGCGAGCGCTTCGCCCATGATTCCCATGATTACCGAATCTGGAACCAAGTCTCCACGATCCATCGCGGCCTTCGCTTCCAATCCAAGCGGCGTCCCTTCCCGCACCGCAGCGCGCAACACATCGCCGGTGGCGATCTTGGGAACGTCAAGGCGAGCAGCAAGCCGCTCGCCTTGAGTTCCCTTTCCCGCACCGGGCGGTCCAAGCAGGACGATCAACATTCAGTATGACTCAGCTGTGCTTAAAAGCCGCCGGTGGCCTGACGTCCGCGGAAGCGAACGCGCCCCTTCTTCATGAATCCATCGTACTTTCGGAGCAACAGGTGCTGCTGCATCTGCGCCATCGTATCGAGAGCAACGCCGACCACAATGAGAAGCGACGTGCCACCGAAGGCGAACGGAACGTTGATCAAACGCGCAATGATGATCGGCATCAGTGCAATGACAGTGAGGAAGATCGCGCCAGGTAACGTGATACGTTCCACCACCTGTTCGATATACTCCGCCGTCTTCGCACCCGGCTTGATCCCCGGCACGAATCCACCCTGCTTCTTCAGGTTCTCCGCCAGATCGACGGGATTGAAGATGATGGACGTGTAGAAGTAGGTGAACAGCAAAATCAGAATCGCAGACAAGACGAAATAGAGCCACGGGTTTGGACCCTGCGGATTGAACATCTCCGCAATTTCCTGCGCCTTGGCGTTTCCGCTGAACTGCGCGATCGCGCCCGGAATGACGATCACCGACTGCGCAAAGATGATCGGCATGACGCCAGCCGTGTTAATGCGCAGTGGAATGAAATTCCGTGCGGCTTCACGTTGACGACCACGCGCCATGGTGCGCTGCGGGATCTGAATGAGTACGCGTCGAGCCGCGACCGTGATCGCCACGACGCCAGCAACAACACCAACCATCAGAACCGCCAACACCACCAGCGAAAGAATCGGCAAGGCGCCCGTCGTCACGAAGCTGAACGACTGAAAGATCGCGGGCCACATGCGCTCGACAATCGAAAAGAAAATGATCAGCGAGGCACCATTTCCCAGACCGCGTTCAGTGATTTGTTCGCCAAGCCACATGACGAAAATCGCGCCGGTGGTAAGGAACAACATCATCTGGATGATGAAGGTCGGTCCTGGACGCGACACGGCGTTCGGCAGTGACACGGTGAACAACGCAAAGCCGTACGCCTGCACCAACGCGAGCGCCACTGTGAGATAGCGCGTGTACTGCGTCAGCTTTTTTCGACCCTCTTCATCCTTCTGCATCTTGTCGACCGTCGGGACGACAGCGCCGGCGATCTGGATGAAAATGCTCGCCGAGATGTACGGCATGATACCGAGCGCAAACACAGTCGCGCGCGACAGCCCACCGCCGACGAACAGGTCGTAAAGGCCCAACAGCCCACCGCCCTGTTGCCGCGAGAAGTAATCCGTCAGCGCCTGAACGTCGATACCGGGGGCCGTGATGTGCGCGCCGACTCGATAAATCACCAGGCACACGAATGTGAACGTGATCTTCGCCCAGAGTTCAGGCGTCTGGTAGATGTTGGCGACGGCCTGCGCCGCCCTGTTGTTCTGCTCTGCCATTCGCCGAGGCTCTTCCTTAGCCGTCGACGCGGCCACCGGCCGCTTCGATCTTCGCTTTCGCCGAGGCGCTCAGTTTTACGCCCCGAACCGTGAACGCACGCGGCACCTCGCCGTTT
>JAYUWD010000425.1:0-3433 GCA_043753735.1 Gemmatimonadaceae bacterium | reverse complement strand
CTGGGTTCCGCGCGCAGCGGCGCGAAGCTCGGGCGCACTCCGAGCAGGGGCAGCGCGGTGGCACGATCCGCCAGCGCGCGCTCGAGCTGATCGAGCGCCGCGCTTGGCTCGCCGAGCCCCACGTAAACCTGGGCCAGCGATACGGCCGACACGTACTCCGACATTGCCTCGCGGTGCAACGCAGCCAGGATTTCGCGGGCCGTCGCCTCGTGCCCGCCGCGCGCGAGCGCGTACGCAAGGGCCGAGCGGGCCTCCGCGCTGTGACCGGAAAGGATCACGGCCCGCTGCAGCACCGCGACGGCGTCGTCGTGGCGTCTCAAGGCACTGAACGCCAGCCCTTCGAACAGGGGGGCGAGCCCGAATGAGGGGTGCTGCGCGATCACGAGCGCAAGCTCGCGCACCGCCTGCTCCGCGTCGCCTTCGTAGAGGCGTAGGATGCCACCGCTCGCCGCGATCGCCGGCGACAACGGATTGAGCTCGCGCGCGCGCGCCACCTGAGCGCGGGCTTCGGTGAATCGCGCCCGCGGCGCCAGCAGGTGCATGGCGTACCACTGGTGGGTCACCGGCCCCTGCTCGTTGGCGCTGCGTGCGGCGAGGTAATCGTCTTCCGCCCCCGTCCAGTCGAAGCGATAAAGCGCCCGGATCGATCTGCGCGCCGTGAGTGCCTCCGGCGATTGCGGACGGTGCCGCAGCGCCTCGGTCACCGCGTCGAGGGCCTTGGGCATGGCCTGCGCCGGCGCCATCACGTCGTATATGGCCATCGTCACGTAACAGTCGGCGAGCCCCGCCAGCGCGAGTGTGAACGTCGGGTCGGCATCGACCGCCGACTGCAGATGTTGCAGTGCCCGCCGCATCGACGCCGCCGTGCGCTGGCTCCACTCGAAGCGCCCTTTGAGATACGACTCGTACGCCGAAAAACTCATCGTCGGCGTGTCCACCAGACGCTGCGTCCCCGACAGCAGCTGCACGCGGAGCGCGTCCGCAATCGCGCGGGAAATCTCGTCCTGCACAGCGAACACGTCGGTCACACCGCGATCGAACCGCTCCGACCATAGGGCGTATCCGCTGTCGACATCGGTCAGCTCCGCTGCAATGCGCATGCGCTCGCCAACACGTCGTACGCCCCCCGTAAGGACGGTCGTGACGCCCAGCTCCGCGCCGATCTCCTTCAGGTTCTCCGTACGGTCGCGAAACGCGAACGCCGATGCGCGGCCGACGACGCGCAGCCCCGGCAGTTTGGCCAATGCCGAGATGAGGTCTTCGCTGATGCCATCGCCGAGAAAGTCATCCGCCGCGTCGCCGCTCCGGTTGGCAAACGGCAGCACCGCGATGGACGACAGCGCTGCAACGCCGACGCCGCGCGTGGCCGCTACCGCCGACCGCGACGCATTCAGCGCCGCGGCAAACTCCGCTATGCTGGCGAATCGCCGGTCCCGATCGCGCTCGAGCGAGCGCATCAACGCCTCTTCCGCAAACGCCGGCAGCGGTTGGAGCATCTGCTGCGGCGGCAACGCGGCGCGCGCCATTTTGCTCGCGAGAATTGCCATTGCGCTCGGGCCGTCGTATGGCGGCCGCCCTGTGAGCAACTCGTACAGCATGGAGCCGAGCGCGTAGATGTCGGCTCGCGCATCCACCGGCGCATCGCCGAATGACTGCTCGGGGGCCATGTACACGCAGGAGCTGGCTGGAAAGGAATTTCCCTTGTCATAGCGGTTGCCCGAGACCGTCACGACGTTGTGGCGAAGTCCTACATCCAGCGGACCGGCCAGGCGACCACCCCATCCGCGGCCGAAGGAGACGAAGTCGGGCAAATCGCTATTCACCCAAGTCTCCTGCAACACGCCGTTGGGTCCCAAACCATCCCCAAACTTGGCAAGTTGCGGGTCATTACCCCACATCGCGCCGACCGGACGCGTCCGATCCCACACCGTGGCGCCGTTGGATCGACTGTCGTACGTGAAGGCGATGAACACCCACCCGGTCTAGGGCGAGGCCACGCGGTCCTTGATTCTCACCGCCATCTGCAGAAAAGTGATGGGCGTGACCACGGGCACTCGCTTGGTCGGGTCCGGCTGGGAGTCCATCGACCCCACCGAGGGGCGGTAGAGGTACGAGACCGAAGAGCCCTTCAGCACCGGTGGGCCGACTCGGCTCAGCCACTGAGAATCGGCCAGCGTTACGCCCTCCACCTTCATCGCAATCGACCCTTCGGGATACTGGGTGTCGGACAGATCGGGCTTGTAGGGGTTCTTCCAGATATTTCCCAAATGGTGGGCCGCCACATCGTTGTAGTAGACGACTGCGTGGTTCTGGAACGACTTCGCGGAGGGGCGCTGGCTCATTGGGTAGGAGTTGCTCTGCAGGATCTGCCCAGTATAGGAGCCCAACAGCGCCTCGCGCCCGGTCGAGGGGTCGACCTGCCCGTTCGTCATCATCGAGCCCTGCCCACCCCAAGGCATGTCATACCAGCCAACCTGCTGCGGTGACCAATGCAGCGGATCGTTAACAAGCTGGCTCATGTCGCGCTCGATGAACTTCTTGACCGCCGCGACATAGGCCGGCGCGGTCGCTTTGGTCAGTGCCTCAGTCGGCCGAATTGACAACCATTTCGACACCACCGGGCGCAGCGGATAATTGTAGTTGCTGGTGCGAAAAGACTTGTTCTCCCACTCCTTGACTTTAGGATACACCGTGTTGTTACCGGCCAAAGGATCGGGACCTTGGGCTTGTGCCGCCCGCGCAGCACCGCAGGTCAAGATGCAGCACAACGCGCAGCGATTGAATTTGTTGGCCATGTCCGCCTTTCAATTAAAAATGAGAAACGACTGGTTCGGCGTGCCGCCGCCGGAAAGATCATAGGTCTAGGCAGGCACCAGCGCGAGATGCGATTAGCGATCGACGCGCGCGCGGCCACCACTGCTCGGCTGCGCGCCGTAGCGACCTCTTCAAAAGCAGCCCGCGACACGTTCGCTGATTACATCTGGTTGAACAGAACGCGAGCGATAGGTGTCACGCCGACGAAACCAGAAGCGTATGCAATTCGCGCGATGAGAGTTGCAGACGGATTTCAGCGTAAATCATTTCGGGCTCGCCGAGTGGCGTTTCGTCGAGTCTGCAGCGTGTAACGCGCCACGGACCGGACGTCGGCATTTGCCAGCAGCCAGTCGCTGGTTGATCCGTGACGTTTGAAACACGGAGGAGCAGCGACTTGCCGTCGGCCGACAGTGTGACTGCCGACGCACGCAGTCCTGCACCGACAAGTGTCGGACCGGCGAGTGTATCAATGCTGCCCCCGTAGTCGCGCCATGTGTCGCCGGTGAGTGGCAGGAGCAGTGCGTCGCATGCGTCTTCAATACACTCGACTGTTTGCACGCTCCAGGCACCGTGCAGCAGCAAACCGACGCGAGCGCGAAAGCGGCCCTGCGATTGCCCG
>JAYUWD010000424.1:0-10389 GCA_043753735.1 Gemmatimonadaceae bacterium | reverse complement strand
AATGCAAATGCCTGGCGCTGTCGACGCCAGCTTTTTCGCGTGTAGCGGAAACCGCCGCCGGAATCGCTTTCATGTCGCTTTATTCGTCACGCATCGTCGTTGCCACATGCTCGGCGGCCGTCGCCTTTGCAGCGTGCGCCCGCACGCCCCAATTGTCACCGCTCGATGCCGCAGTGCATCAAGCCAGTTGGGAAGAGTGGAAGGGAAAGCGCACTGTCTTCCTCTCCACCCCCGGTCGGCCCATGTCCTACTCGGGGCTGACATGGCTTCGCGCCGGCGCGAATACGATCGGTGGCGACTCGACCAACAACGTGCGTTTGCCCGGTCGTGACGTACCCGCCAAGGTCGGCATTTTGGTTCGCACGGGCAATGCCGTGCGCTTCGAACCGATTCCGGGCGTGCTGGTCACGATCGATAGTCAACCTGCCAGAGCAATGGTGCTGCTCACCGATGCTGTTCCGAAGCCGTCAGTGGTCACAGTGGGCACTGCCGGTTTCAAGATCATGCAGCGCGTCGATTCACTCGGCGTGCGCACCTTTGACGCCGATCGGGTGTCACCGGAAGCCATTGCGAAAGAGATCGCGCCCTTGGAGTACTTCCCATTCGATCCGGCTTGGCGCGTTGCCGGAAAGTTGATGCGCCGCGAAAAGCCCGAAACGGTCGCTGTGGCGACCAGCTCCGGCGTTGCTGAAGTGCACATCGTTCTCGGGACTGTCGACACCAGGATCGGAACGGAAGATTTGCATTTGACCGCCTTCGAGGGAATCGCAAAGACCGATCTTTTCTTCAGCTTCAGCGATGAATCGAGTGGGGAAGAGACGTACGGCTTCCGCTTTCTCCACGCCGTACTGGATACGGTGACAAATGTGGTCGCTCTCGATTTCAATTTTGCATACAACCCGGACTGCGCCTTCTCCGCATTCACGACGTGCCCGCTGCCCCCCGACGGCAATCGTATCGGCACGCGAATTCCGGTCGGCGAACGATTGGTGAAGTACCTGAACGAAGGCAACGCGACAACTCGTGCAAAAACGTTGGCGGACAAAGTTCGTGGCACCGGAGCTGCAAAAGGCGAGGCAAAGCCGTGAGTGGGCTCGGGCGGCGCGTGACAGCGCTGTGCACGGTGGCGCTGTTTTCCGCGACGACTGTCGCGCTCGGCGCCTGCCAGAAAGACAAGAGCGGCGCAGCAGGTGCGCCGAGACAGCCGCCGGTGGTCACAGGCTCGGTCGCGCCCGCCTACAACGCGGCATCACTGAATGGTGCGACGGTTGCGTTTGGCGGTGCGAGCAGTCCGATCACGCTACTCAACGTCTGGGCGACATGGTGCCGCTCGTGCAAGGAGGAATTTGCCGATCTTGAGCGTATGCGACTGACGTTCGCAGGGACGGGATTGCGCGTTGTCGCCGTCAGTGTCGATCAGGGCTCCACAACCAAAGTGCAAACCTTCGTCACTGCGCAGGGCAGTCAGTTTCCCGTGGTGCACGATCATGACGCGCGAATCTCGTCGCTGTACGGCGTGGGCGGTCTGCCGTCGACCTATCTCATCGGGCGCGATGGTCGCGTGCTCTGGTCACTGACCGGCAGTTTTCTGGAAGACAGCGCGAACATGTACGCGGCAATTCGCAAGGCAACGGCCGCGCCGTAAACTCTGCGCACGCCCGTGTTGCAACGCGGGCGTCAGGGCTTGGTGCCGACCGCCTGCGGCGGTGCAATCTTGAACGCGAAAGCCTGCTCGACGAGTTGTGCCACCGTGCGCCCGTGCAACACGGCCGGGCGGTATTTCATGCGGGGCAGAGCCGTTCGCACCGCAGTTGTAAACGCGGTGTCGGTGCTAGACATGACAATGAGGCTTGCAAGGTCGGCGTGACCCGTGGAGTCGACCACGAACGTTGCCAGCACCACGCCTTCCACCTGTTTGGCCAACAACGACGCAGGGTAGGCCGGACCTTCGCTCGTGGGGTCACGCTCGGCGAGTGAGTCCACCTCGATTTCAGACAGTGGCCGCTGCGTTTCGATCGCGACCTGTTCGGGGGAACTGAGCGTGGCAGTGCTGACGACACTTTGCCTTTCCGATTTGTCAGCGCTTGCGTCCGATACCGTTGCCGGATTGGGCGCCAGTGGAAGCTGCGCACCCAAGAGTCCAACGTATTGCAGCTGTTCCTGCTGCGGCTTCGACGCGCGTTGCTCCTTGGGCGCAAGAAAGAACGGAAGCTTCGCAAACTCGGTGGACGGCCTGGGCTGAAGGCGAGTTGTCAACGCGACGGCGCCGAAAACCACCGTGACCTGCGCCAGTGTGCCAAACATGGCGACAATGAGTTCATGCACAACCGCGTGGCGCGTTGACTCGATCAACGTGAGTCCGCGCCGAGTCGGTCGTGCGCTCCGGTTAGCGGCGGGAGCGGGAGGGATAGTTGGCATCGCAGGTCGAGGTGGGAACCTCATTACGAAACTTGCTTGATCGACCGGTTGGAGTCGATAGACGTCACGAAAGTCTCTTGAACCATCCGTTCGCAGCATTGTAGCGCTGAAGTCGCCGATGGATCTGTCTTGCGCACATACACGGTGCGACCCATCGTAGACGCGTGCCTTCAACGTCTGCGTGACAACCACACCGGAGCCTCTGGCAGGCTCGTCCGGTACGCTTCCACTCGAAGTGCGTGCGATTGGTGTGCTGCTCGCGTTCGAGATTGGCGCCGGTATCTGGTTTGCACTCAATTGGCCGCCGGGAATGTCTGTCTTTCTCAGCCAGATCCCTGCGTTCGGTGCGGTGGGCGTCGTATGGGGGTTCCTGCCCAGGGAGCCGAAGGACGCCTTCAGCATCTGGCTCGCCACGCGTCTTCGCCGTCCACTCGTGTGGATGTCGACCACCGCAATCTTTGCGACGGCGTTGGGCGCGAGCTGCTTTGTGAACACGGTCGCGGTGACCGGTTCCCCGAACGATCCGACATGGATTCACCAACACTCGGGGCGCGTCGCGCGCGTGAACGATGGGCCGTTGGCACGGGCCGACTCGCAGCGACTGCGACGCGGGGGTGGACCACTCTATTTCTGGGTCTGGACGACCCCCATGGGAAGCACCGTCTGGTTGCGTTCATCAACTCGACTTACACCCGACGAGCGTACTGTATTGCCGTGGCGACCGACGGCGCTTGACTATCCCGACGATTTCGAAGCACCGGGTGTGCTTGCGGCGTTGCCGGGCAAACAGGCGCTGATGGAAATGACCAATCCAATGCCGATTCGCATCATGCTGCTTGAAGTCGGCACCGGAGACACGCTCGCCGTCGACACGGTGTCGACTCCAGGCGCGGTGCTGTTTTCGTTCCTGAATACCGACGCGCCGAAGGACGCCGACACACAATGGCGTGGTGCGGCCGATGAACTTGCGGGAGGATTCGATTCACTACTGCTCAGTGCGTGGGCGAAGAGCGCGCGCAACCGACTGACGCGACGACCGTTGCGCAGCGACGAACGACTGCAGTTGCGAGCAGTCGATGCGAAGGGGATCACGGTTTGGATGCGAGAGGTAACGCTGCATGACGGACTCACAACGACGCTGGTCACACCGTAACGCGGGCGTATCAACTGCGCTCGCCTCGGTGATGATTTACTTCACCGGCGCGGTGGTGCCGCTCGCGCCCAACGCGCCCAACGCGGACGCCGAGCGCCACGGCGGCAGCTCGACCTCCAGTCCGGACAACCGCGGTATCGTTGTCGCTGCGGCAGCGGTACGTCCGCATGTCGCCGTACGACTGCTGATCGAATCCGAGCTCTATCGGAAGAAGCTCGATCCCTCGGCTACGGGCTGCGGAACGAACTGCATCGCCGTGCAGTCCGCGCTTTCCGATACAGTGCGTGCACTGCTCGCCTCGCGCTTTCGTTTTGCGGACTGGAGCAGTGGGGGAACTCCAACGTTTGACACGATCTCCATTCGACTCATGCAAAAGAGTGCGAATGCGAGTTCCGTGAAGATGGTCGTCTCTCTGCAGGGACGCGCGCGACAGTACGGAGGTATCCCGGAAGAAGTGGAATTTGAGCAGTTCTTGTTCATCGTATTGCGTCAACCGGCGGATTGGACGTCGGCGCGCCTGCGGACGGTTTGGGCTGATTCCCTCGGTCGTCGCCTCGACACATTCGGGTCGCGGATTCTCGCCAACGTGATCGGTCGGCTGCCGCTGACTGGCGATGTTGTCTTCGATGCTGAGCGACGCTCGGCCAATGTCCAACTCCTGGCTGATTCGCTCCGCGCCGCCGATACCCCGGCACCGAAATTCCTGGTGCGCATTTCGATGCCAACGGCGACCACCAATGGTGATGTAGTGCCGGACACTGGCGAGCTTGTGCTCGAACCATGTCGGCGAACAAGTCGCGGGTTTTACAGCTGCGAGATGGGTGTCTTTCGTTGGCGCGATCGCTCGGGCTCCGACACCCTCTTCCGGCAAAAGGCGAGGAATTCGAATATGAAGACGGCGAGCGTGCATCTGCACGAGTACACCGCCGCGTCTTCGTCTTTGGGTGCTGGTGGTGTGGCAGCGCCGAGGAATCCATGATGCGAGCGTACCGTGGCGTCGCACCGTCCGTCATGGCGCTGTGCGTGGCCCTGACCTGGTCCAGTGCAAACGCACAGGCCACTCGGGCCGTCACCGCTCGTCTCGATACGGCGCGGAGGGTTCGCGCTGCGGCACAGGCTCGCGCAGCTGTCGGCGATCACCGTGCGGCGGCAAACGAGTACGGACGCGTCATCACAACGATGCGTGCGGTTCCTGCCCAGTATCAGCAAAAGATGGTGCTCGCCGATGCGCACTTCGGGCTCGCAGGTTCGCTGCTGCAACTCGGACGCGCCGGCGAAATTGACTGGTCGACGACCGGAGTAACCGGGGAGCTCGCGAACGCGATCAAGAACTACGACGCAGCGATCGCGCTCGACTCCGCACGCTTCTTTGCGGCAGCGAACAACAACGCCGGGCTGTTGCTCCGCGATGCTGGTGCACACCGCGAAGCATTGGCGCGCTTTCTCGCCGCCGGCTCGTCTCCACATGCGGGGCGCGGTGGGTTTCTGCTGCGTGCCGGCGACGAATTCACCGCACTGTCACTCCCCGATAGTGCCGCAGCCTTGTATCGCGCCGCGCTGCAGGCGGATTCAACACTTGCTGGTGCACGGGAGGGGTTGCTGCGCGCATTCGCTGCGCGACCCGCTGCGGACTCATTGCTTCGCGTCGCAACCAAGTGGAGCAGCGATCCGCGTCATTCACCGCAAGTCGCCGACGTGATGTACAGCGTGCTGTCAGCTGCGCGATGGCGGCGCGGAGGAAACGCCAACGGCGCAATCGCCGATAGCTGCCTGATGCTGCTTGCGCTCAACTTCGCGACCCTCGGCCTCGGGCCGCCGGACATCGCGCGTACTCACAGCTCACGCCTGCAAGGCATCGCCGTCGCCGAGCCAACCACAAAGGGTGGTGTCGACGCGCTGCTCGAGGCATATGCAAGGATGCCTGACGTCAGGAAGCGACTGCCACCAGGCAATGTGCCACCAGGCAATCTGCCACTAGGCAATCTGCCGGGCGCCCAGTGGTGGGGGCGGAGTGAGGCGCGCCGCGCAACGTGGAGTACGCTGCTCGGGAGCATAGGCCGTTGGTACGACACACGTGACGATGACACGACAGCGGTCGCATACTACGAAGCTGCGCTTGGCATGCCGTGGCGATACAACGAGCCACCGATGTGGATGGATATCGATCTGATCTTTCCGCTGGCAATGCTCTACGCGCAGCCGGCGATGACGGCGGCGGCTCCCAACCGACTGAAGCTGTTTCTCGACGGCGTGTTCGGTGGGAAGATGCACGCGTACGAATCTCAGGACCTGCCACGCATTCGACGATTTCACACCGCGCTGGGCGCATTCTTTGCGTCGCGGGGCGAGTGGGGAAACGGTCCACGAGGGGCGCTGTTTCAATTCGAGAACATGCGAACCCTCACTCAGCGCATGAACGCAGCGAACCCGAATGCAGAGCCGCTTCGCGATGCACCGGAGCTGCTGCTGCAGCTCGTGCAGGGATATTGCGCGACCGGCGCGACCGCACGTGCCATGACGTTATCCCAGGAAGTCGCCGCAGAGTATCGGCGACTTGGTCAAGCCCAACCTGCTGCCGAAGTGTGTGCGCGTGGACCTTCGAGGTAGCAACGCGCGCAACGGCAAAGATCGGACTATCGCGAAACGAGGCGGCCGAGGCTGGTCACGATGCCAAGGTAAAACGCGCGCGGCTGTGCGCCGGTGATGGGTTCGATCACGCCAAAGTCGAGCGCGAGTTCCGGTCGCACTACGTAGGTAGGACCTGTGAGTAGTGCGACGATCGATGTTGCGCCTGCCGGTCCTGAAGTGTGGGGATAGCCGTAGCATTCGAGCGCCCACCCCCAAGCACCATGCACAGGGATGCCTGCCGCGATCGTCCACATCGTTGACGTGCGCGGTGCTTCCGTGCCATCCCCACTCCGCCAAGTACCGCCCACGTTGATATCGAGGCCGACGGCCCCGATCGTACGACTATTGATCAGCAGCAGCGAGACGTCGGTTGTGCCGGTGCCGCGTGCACCACCCGAAGAGAACTTGACCTGCGGCAGGAGTGCGAGGTCCTGCAATAGTGCGTCGTCCTCCTTGATTCTCCACTTTACGCCGATGGCCAGATCGCCGGCGCCAAAAGCAACACCCGTCGCGCCCGACATTGGAATGGAGAGCGAGAGTTGCGTGTGCTTGGTCATGCCGAGCTTGAAGATTGTCGGCAATTGCGCGGCGTGTGAGCCGTCGGCCACGCGGTCCCGTTCAATCCCTGTCTCAAGTTCGAGGTAGCCGGAGGCGACAGTGCCCGCGTGCGTGGCCACACTCGGGCGTTCCGGCTGTACTGCGCGCGGATGAAAATTTCCACTCCCCGACGGCACTGCTGCCTCGACCGATCGCGCTGTCGGTGACGGCATTGGATTTTCACCCGGAGACAGCGCGGCACGCGGCTGCGACCAGACCAGGCGTTCGAGCAGCACGCGGTCGCCAGTGTGGTGTTGACCAGCATATCCGCGCACCGTAAGTCGGCGCACGAACGCCCCATCGATGCGTACGCTGTCGACTACGTATCGGTCGCAGGATGGTGCATCACGTCCGGGGCGCCGAACGAAGCAGAGCGCCGGAACACTAATCCCGTTGCTGTCGGCGACCTGCGATGCCGTCCAGCGACCGTAGTGTTTGCGCCGTTCGTCGCGAGTCCCGTCCGCGTTCAGATGTACGGACAGCAGTGCGTCATCGCCGCGGGGCGAAAGCACCCACACCATCGTGTCGGACGGCGTTGATTTGTGCGTGTCTATCCATTCACCCGCGGCCGGCGAAGTTGTTGCCGTCGTACTGGGTGCGCCATTGGTCGAAACTCTTCCCGGGTGGATGCACCCGGTCAGCGCGACTGCTCCGATCCAGAACGCCAAGTAGAAGTGCACCGCGGGACGCCGACTCATGAGAGCAGCCGTGCAATTGTGTCGGAGTGCAAATGCCATTCGAGGATACCGGCAAGTCCCATCAGGATCGCGATTGCAGTCGGGATCAGCGCGAGGGCGTAGAGCCATCGTTTTTGCGTCAGCGACGTAATTGCCAACATCGAGATCGCGATTGCGGCGAGCGCATCGGACAGATCAAACTGATCGTCACGATAGTTGAGCGCGTCGTACGTGCGCTGGTCCTGTTCCGCCTGCTTCCGGATGAGCTCCTTCTTGGTCGACTCCTTGTCAGCCAGTGAATCGTAACGAATCGCTGTTTGCCGCAGGGTACTCGATTGTGCGGGGAGAACCGACGCTTCCGCTCGCAATTGATCGGCGGTGGCCCGGGCGATCTCTTCGCGTACATTCTTGGCCTGGTAGTAGCTCCAGTGATCGATGCGATCGGCCTGCGCCTGTTGCATGGCCTGCACGAGGTTGTCGTCCTTGACTTTGCACACGCCCATGAACGTGGCGAGCAACGCCACGGTAATGGCGACAAGTGTGTTCAGGCGACCGCGGGCTTCGTGCTCCGCGTTCGTGTGCGACGCAACTTCAATTGGTTCGATAGCCATGTCGGATGATATGTCCGGTTCGCGCCGATCGGAGTGGCAATTTGCCGCAAACACGACGTTGCGACACAGACGACGGGCTCATGACGTATCCCTAGTCAAATGTTGCGCGGGCACCTGTTTCTATCAACTTTCAGCAACGGGGGCCGCGCTCCCGCCGTCTGCCCCTTTTACACACAGGACCCGTGCTGAACTCTGCGATGCTCTCCATTTCGGGCAAGAACCGCCCCGCCTTGCGTGCTGCCGCCCGCTACCTCGTTGCATTCGGCCTGAGTGCCGCGCGCCTGCTCGACGCGCAACCCGCCGCACAGGCCAAGATCATCGGTCGCTGGGACATCAAGATGCAGGGGGACAACGAAAGTTTTCCGTCGTGGCTTGAGGTGCACCTGTCGGGCAACCGTACGTTAGTTGGGCAGTTTGTCGGCCGCACGGGAAGCGCGCGGCCAATCTCAAAAGTGGAGTGGGCGGATGGGGCGATGAGGTTCTCAATCCCGACGCAGTGGGACATGGGCAACGAAAACTTTCAGATCGAGGGAAAACTCGACGGTGACAAGCTCGCGGGGTCGATGAGTGATGCGCAGGGAAAGAAGTTCACTTGGACTGCCGTGCGTGCTCCGTCGCTGCGCCGCGCAGCCGAACCGACATGGGGCGCACCCGTCGCGCTTTTCAACGGGAAAGATTTGAGCAACTGGACGCTCACCGGCAAGAATGAGTGGACCGTCGCTGGCGGTATTCTGGGCAATCCGAAGCCCGGATCGAACCTCGTGTCCAAGCAGTCGTTCACCGACTTCAAATTGCACGCCGAATTCCGTGTCCCCAAAGGCGGCAACAGTGGACTGTATCTTCGCGGTCGCTACGAAGTGCAGATCGAAGACAGCCGCGGCATGGAGCCGGGCAGTCTGCACTTGGGCGGCGTGTACGGATTCATTGCACCCAACGAGGACGCGGCCAAGGCGCCGGGTGAATGGCAAACGTATGTCATCACGCTCGTCGGGCGACTCGTCACTGTTGTCCTAAACGGAAAGACAGTGATTTCACGTCAGGAGATTCCGGGCATCACGGGCGGTGCGCTCGACAGCGATGAAGGGGCACCCGGTCCGATCATGGTTCAGGGAGATCACACGTCCGTCGAATTCCGCAAACTGGTGATCACACCGATCAAATAAGCTAAAGTCCGCTGGCCATGCCTCTGCGCGAGACGCGAACGCTCAACGTCGGAACGCGAAACGAGCGCCGTCGTATCGTTGACGGCGCTCGTTCTTCCGCAATAAATCCGTCGTTGAATTCAGTTGCCCGGCGGACGTGGCTTGGCGGTGCGATCACCACCACCCGGCGACGCGCCGCCACTGGACGACGAGCTGCCACCGGACGACGAGCTGCCGGACGACGCGCCGCCGCTGTATCCGCCACCGTTGGACGGTGCACTTGCACGAGGTGACGCCGAGCGGTCGTATGTGGCGCGCGGCGAAGAGGCATCTGAACTTCCACCATTGCCACGAGTGTAACCAAACCCATTCACGGCACGACCCCTTACCGGGGCTTCGTAATCACCGCGGTTTACGATCACGACCTGTGGCGAATATCCACCAAAGCCAAAGCCGAACGGACTGCCGAAGCCGTAGCCGAACGAATTGTTGAATCCGAATGAGCCATAATTGCGGCCAAGGCCTAATCCGAACAGGTAACTGTTCATGCCGTACGCGCCGTACGACCCGAAGTCGATCGGCAGGTAGCCGTATGCGTTGAGCGGGAAGGGACGACCGTTACGGAGGTTCGACGCCTCCACCGCGTTCACGCGGTCGATCGCGCGACGGCTTCCGGACTCGCTGACCACAAATGCCTTGGGGTTGGAGAGCGCGATCATCAGGTCCAGCATACGAGGCGGCACACCTGCATCGGACAGCTTCACCAGCGACTTGCCGTCGAGGTTAAAGCCTTGGCCAACTGCCGTGATCCACGCTTCCGCAACGGGAGCGTCAACGCGCTTCGAGACATCAAGTACGTCTTCGGCAAGGACTTCACTGCTCGCGCTGAGTCGCGCCGTTTGTGCAGCAAACCCCGTCGGCGACACGTAGGCAGGCGCGCCGTTGATCGAGTCTACGAGTGCAGCGTCGAACAGGGCCACGCGTACCCCCGCCCCTCCGGCGACGTTGATGCCGTGAACCTGCATGAACTCGCCCGCAGGTGAAATCGCGAAGATGCCGCTACTTTTTCTGAGACCGCCATCTGGGCAGGTGAATTCGGAACGCATGGTAACGCGGTGCCCATTGGGAGCCCAGGTGGCCTGTTCCCAGCCAGTACAGCCATC
>JAYUWD010000423.1:0-3446 GCA_043753735.1 Gemmatimonadaceae bacterium | reverse complement strand
GATCGCCATCGCGGATGCGATCGAGTGCGGCACTGCCTTCTTCGTCAGGTACGCGCAACAGCAGCACACCGCCGACGCGCGGATCGATCGGACCTGACACGAGCAGGCGACCGTCGGCCTTGAGTGTGCGCAGATACGTGCGATGTTCGTCGACAAAGGGCGCGATCTCGTCGAACGGCTTGCGATACCGAATCACGGCAATGGCGTACATGTATAGGGGTGATCAGCGGGTGAGTCGAACAGACAGGATGGCGGCGCGGCTGTATTCCGAGCGCAAGAATTCGTGCTACGGGCGACTGTGCAGCGCGTCCCGCAACGCGAGCCAAGGCATGGTCGCACAACCGTGGCGCGCAGGGAAGGGGGCGACAGCACGCAAAGCGTCCAGCCCGATGGGCAGGTGGGGAGTGGGCGTTGCATGGGTGAGCATCGAGTCCACGTCGTCGATCAAGGCGAGCGCTTCACCGCGCGTGCGTCCGGCCAGCACATCGGTCATCATTGATGCCGATGCTGTGGCGATGGAGCAACCGTGCCCGGAGAAGGCGGCGTCCGCAATGACATCCGCGTCGAAACGGACCGCCACTTGCAACGCATCGCCACAGAGCGGATTCTTGCGCGAAGCCGTATGCGTTGCATTGACCAGTTCACGCCGGTTATGTGGCGCACGATACTGCGCCAGCAGTGTCTCCTGGTACATCGCCGCCAATGATGTAAGCGAAACGTCACTCATATACGGACCTCATCGCAACACTCAAGCGCCGGCAAACATGGACTGTGCCGCCACCAGTCCCGCGCAGAGTGCATCCACGTCGGACTGTTCACTGTAGACGTAGAATGACGCCCGTGCCGTCGCACTTACCCCCAGACGACGCATTAATGGCTGCGCGCAATGGTGCCCCGCGCGCACGCAAACGTCATGCTGGTCGAGGATGGTCGCCAAGTCGTGCGGGTGCACATCGTCAAGCGAAAAACTGATCACGCCACTGCGCTTCGATGGCGGAGGCCCATACACGGTGCAGCCCGGCAAGTCGCGCAAGCGCGTTTCCGTGACTTCAAGAAGGGCGACCTCATGTGCGCGGACCATGGTCATGTCGAGCGCCTGCAAATAGCGCACGGCGGCCGCCAATCCGATGGCGTCTGCCGCGTTCGGTGTCCCGGCTTCGAACTTGTGGGGAAGCACATTCCATGTGCTATCCAAATCGTGTACCCACTCCATCATGTCACCACCAAAGAGAAACGGTGGCATTGCTTCGAGCAGCGCGCGCTTGCCGATCAGTCCACCAATGCCCATGGGCCCGAGCATCTTGTGGCCGCTGAATGCATAGAAGTCGGCCCCCATGGAATCGAAGGCAACCGGCAAATGTGGCGCGCCTTGTGCGCCGTCGATGAACAGCAGCGCGTTCGACTGCGCACGCACGATGTCCACAACGGTGTCGAGCGGTGTGATGGCGCCAACGGCATTGGAGACGTGCGTGATGGCAACGAGCTTGGTCTTCGCGCCAACCACCTGACGCAGATGATCGAGATCGATCTCCTGATGCGGCGTCAATTCGACAATGCGCAAGGTCGCACCGGTCCGCTTGGCGAGCTGTTGCCACGTCACAAAATTCGCGTGATGCTCGATTGCCGATACGACAATTTCGTCGCCCGCGTGCACATTCGCGGTGCCCCACGCCGACGCGACGAGATTCACCGACTCGGTCGTACCGCGCGTGAAAATCAGGCAATCGCTGTCGGCCACGCCCAGAAATCGCGCGATGGTCTCGCGTGCAGCGTGATACGCATCGGTCGCAGCGCCGGAGAGCGCGTATGCGCCGCGGTGCGGATTGGCGTTGGCCGTTTCATAAAAGTTGACGATCGCATCGAGCACCGCACGCGGCTTCTGCGAGGTCGCAGCCGAATCGAGATAGTGCAATGACGGATTCGCGGCGAGCAGCGGAAAGTCGGCGCGCGGCACCAAGGCAGACAACGCGGTCATGCACTCCTCGGCGGGTTCTGCAAATTGTTCGACGACGGATGTTGCAACTGCTCCTGCATGGAGTGCTCCTGCATGGACTGCTCCTGAACTGTTGTCGGCATGCCAACCAGCACGTCGCCGTCGACGACACGCACAGGGTACGTCGTCAACGGGTCGGTTGCCGGTCCCCGCAGCACCTCACCGGTTCGGACATCGAACCGTGCACCGTGCCACGGACACTCGATCACACACGCCTCGACCAGATCATCGCCGGACAACGCAAAATCACGATGCGGGCAACGGTCGGCGATCGCGTAGACATCGGTCCCTTCACGCACGAGACAAATGCGCGCTCCGTCCGCGAGCCTGACTGCGAGCGGCGTTCTCGGTTCGATCTCATCGAAGCGCGCCGCACGGTCAAATGTGAGCCGAGCGCTGTCGGTCACTCGGTGCTCACCAGCGGCGTAAAGCTCTCACTGGCCAGTGCGGCCTTGAGGGTATGCCACGCCAGCGATGCACACTTCACCCGGACCGGAAAGCGTGAGACGCCTGAAAACACGACCAACTGCCCCAGCGTTTTTCCGCCATCCGGATCTTGTCCCAGCACCAGCGCGTGAAAGCGCCGAAACAGTTGCTCGGCTTCAACCCGCGTCTTTCCCTTGACGGCTGCCGTCATCAACGACGCCGACGCCTTGGAAATTGCACACCCATGGCCGGTGAACTTCACATCTCGGATGACATCGCCGTCCACTTCCAGCGCGACCGTCACCTGATCACCGCACAACGGATTCTTGCCGTCGGCACTGTGATTCGCCGCCGCAAGTTCGCCAAAGTTGCGAGGCTTGCGGTTGTGATCGAGAATCACGGATTGATACAGCTCCTGAAGGTCGGACATGAAGGCTTTCTCGTTGCGCCAGATCGGTTCAGGCAGACATCAGAGTTTTGAGTGCTGAGTGCGAGATGCGGGTCGAGAGTTGAGTTACCCGGTACTCGCGACTCGAAGTACCGACTCAGAACCGGTTCGTAGCAGCTCGACCGCGCTGATCTCTCATCGGTGCTCCAACCCGGTGAACCGCTCGAGCGTCATCTGCTCCAGCACTTCCTTCACCGCGCTGTTTTCGATCGTATCGATCACGTCCGCGGCGAATGCGTACATCAGCAACTGCTTCGCCAATACACTCCCCACGCCGCGGCTCTTGAGATAGAACAGCGCCGTTTCATCCATGCGCCCCACAGTCGCACCGTGCGTGCACTTCACATCGTCCGCATAAATCTCAAGCTGTGGTTTGGTGTCGATTTGCGCACCGGGCGAAAGCAGCAGTGTGTTATTGGTTTGCTTGCCGTCCGTCTTCTGCGCTTCAGGGTGTACGTACACCTTGCCGTTGAAAACGCCGTGCGATTCGCCGTCCAGCAGTCCCTTGTACAGCTCTCGGCTGAAGCAGTTCGGTGCCACATGCTCGACACGGGTCTGATGATCGCCGTGTTGCGCGCC
>JAYUWD010000422.1:0-3453 GCA_043753735.1 Gemmatimonadaceae bacterium | reverse complement strand
ACCGTCGCCGAAATGCGGCTGTCGGCAACCGAGGCGACCTTGACTGTCGCCGTGCCTTCTCCATTTGCGTTCACGACGCCGGTGGCGCTCACGGTGGCGACAGCTGGGTTGAGCGACGTGAAAGTCAGCTCCTGCTGCGCACTCGGATCCGAATCGATAATGGCCCCGATCGCCTGCATATCACCAACGCGCACGGCGATAGCACTTTGCGTGACGGCCAGGCCACGCACGCCGAGCACGCGCACTTCGATATCCGCGCTCAGCGAACCGGCGGCTGCGTGCACTGTGGTGAGTCCTGCGGCACGTGCGACGATTGCGCCAGATGGTGCAATTTCGGCCACCGCCGGATTGGCGCTAGTCCATACGACCGGCGTTCCGACAGCGTTGCCTGCATCGTCGCGAACGGTGGCGCGAATGGTGTCGGCCGCTCCAATGCCATTGAGTGCGACGGCGGTGGTGCTGACGTCAAGCCTGGCCGGCGCACCAACCGACGGGCCGACGACGCTATCCGATGTCGGAGAGCAGGCGGCGAGCACAATCGTGGCGATTGCGGCGGTCAGGGTACGACGGGTCGTCGTTGGAAACGGGCGAAACATCAAAGTTTTCCAGGTCATTACGAATGACGACCGAGTTGTCGTCTCAAGGCGTGGCGGCACCCAGTCTCGATTCCGGGCGACAGTGTCGGCGCGACATCGAACTCGCGCTTCACTGCTCTATCGACATGTAGACGCACTCCCGTCCCCGACGACCGTTTCACACCCGGCACACACCATTCCATTCGGAATCCGAGTGCCGTTGCTGTGACGAAGACCAGTTCCGCAGATCAACGACGAGGGCAAAAAAGGGTCGGACTCCTCCCGGAAGTCCGACCCTTTTCGCATGGCAATTCACCGAGACAGGTGCACCAAATCGAGGCGCCTTTGCAGCTATCTCGTTTCGCGTCGTTCCCTTCGCGGTCCACCTGCGGCGGCACTCTGCACTCCAGCGCGCACCGCGATTCGTGACGCCATTCGGGTTCGTCCCGAACGCAGCCCCGAATAGCCAGCCGTACCCGGACGCAGCAGGGCGCGTGCGCTTCGAGCGGTCGCTGATGGATCGAGGGAACTCGACGCAGGCGTTGCCACTGCGGCGGTGAAAGGAGCACCAGTGCCGCTGCCGACGAGAATCGTGCTGTTGTAGCCGACGGCAAACGCAGCGCCGGTCGCGTTCGGTGCCGCGGAGATGCTCCAGAGCAGGTCTGTCGTGGCGGTGAGGATCGGCTGCCAGTTGGTGCCGTTGAAGCGGTACAACACGCCCACGTCGCCAGTGACGTAGATGTCAGTGGCGGCGGCACCCCAGACGCTCGTCAACACCCGGTTCCCCTGAAGCGGGACGGATTGCCATGCGTTGCCGTCGAAGTTGAATGACAGGGGGCCGATGCCGGTCCCGTCGGCACCGACGGCAACGATGTTGTTGAATCCCGTCATCCAGAGCCCCAGGATGATGCCATTCGCTGGCGACGGCATCGGTGTCCAGGTCGTGCCATTGAAACGCTGCACGAAACCGCCATCGCCCCCGACGTAAACCTCGTTCGGCGACACGCCGAACACCGACCAGAGCGACATGCTGGTCGTGGTGGCAATCGCCCAACTCGCGCCGTTGTAGCGAACCACTTCGCCGGCATCGGTTGTCGCGAACACGTTGGTTGGGCCCGATCCCCAGATCGCGGAAATGCTTGCCAGCGATGGGAAGGCCATTGTGGACCAGGCCGAGCCGTTCCAGCGCAACATCACACCACGATCACCGCCGGCGAACGCTTCGTTTGAATTCGGCGCCCAGACGGAATTGAGTGCATTGAGCGTCGGCGTGACTTGTCGTGTCCATACTGTACCGTTCCAACGGTAAATGAAGCCGAACTCGCCCACGGCCCAGGAATTATTGGGCGCGGTGCTCCACACGTCGAGCAGGTCAGGCGCGATGTTGAGCGTCTCCCACTTTCCACCGGCCAATCCGTTGCGCTGGACGACACCGCGTTCGCCACCGACCCAGACGACAGCTGTTTGATCGACGCTGAGGCCGAACATACGCGGCGCGTATTGATCAGTGACGACTTTCGTGAGAATTCCAGCGTCGAGCTGCAGCAGGCCATCGTCGCCGGCGATGTAGCTGCGCCCACCGTTTGCCGACGACGTGGAGATGGCCCACATGTCGCCGCCCAAGTTGTTGTTGCCAATGATCCCCCAGCTGGTTCCATCAAACCGCAGGATGGTGCCATACGATCCGACCGCAACGACATTGGTTGGCGATGTGGCGCTGACTGCGTTGAGCGATTCTCTGGTCGGGGGTGAGAGCGCGCTCCACGCGGTGCCATTGAAGCGCAGCGCCGTACCCACTGTTCCTACAGCGAACGCCGTCCCGTTCGAGGACCAGACGCCGTTGAGCGCTTCTGCAGTGCCAGTCGTTGTTGACGTCCATGTCGCGAGATTGAGCCGCAACGCGGTGCCATTCGCGCCAACAGCAAATGCGGACCCGATTGATTCGACGAAAATACCATAGAGCGAACGCGTAGTGCCCGACTGCATGCTCAACCACTGCGTGCCATCGAAGCGAACGATCACGCCATTGTTGCCGACCGCGATGACGTTGTTCGGCGCCGAGCCATGCACCGCAGAGAACTGCGTCGAGTAAACGGACGCCTTGAGCGACTGTCGCCACTCGGTGCCGTTCCACACGAAAATGTCACCGACAAAGTTGATGGCGAATGAACTTGACGCACTGAAGCTCACGACCGAAAGGATATCGTCGTAAAGCGGGCCGCTCAGTCGAATCGGTGACCAACTGCTTGCAACGGTTGGCACGACTGTCACAGTCAACGTGTCACGCTTCGATGCATCGGCGACCGACGTTGCGGTGATCAGCGTCGTGCCGCTGGCCACGCCGGTCACGACGCCAGTGCCGTTCACCGTCGCGACGTTGTTGGCACTGGAATTCCACAAGACGGCAGTCGACACGCCCGGATCTGCCATCACAGTGCCGATGAGTGTTGTCGACGTTCGAGGGTTCAGCGCGACGTTGCGCTGCACTATCGCCACGGTTGTCGGACGCGAATTGATGGTAATAGTTGCCGTCGCGCGCTTGGTCGTGTCGGCCGATGCCAGCACCGTGATCGTGGTCGAGCCAACTGCGACACCGGTAATCAGACCTGTGGCATTCACCGATGCGACCGAGGAATTGGTCGAGCGCCATACAAGCGCGTTGGACAGTGTACCATCCACCACGATCGTCGCCGTAAGTTGCTGTGTCATCCCAAGAAACAGAGCCGCGGTTGTGGGCAACACGGCTACGCCACGCACACTCGGCAACACCGTGATCGCTGTCGATCCGCGTACGAGCGTGTCGCCGACGGATACGGCGGTGATGACGGCCGAACCGTTTGCAACACCCGTGACAACACCCGTTGCGCTCACCGTTGCA
>JAYUWD010000421.1:0-10445 GCA_043753735.1 Gemmatimonadaceae bacterium | reverse complement strand
ACCGCGTTACACGGCGCACCTTCAAGCCGCTGTCTACAGCAGCGTCAGGTTAGACGCCGACCCTGAGACCACGTGGCGCCGCACGCTCGGCCGTCAGACGCCACGCCTCGCGGCCCGCTCGATGCGCGCGGGCCGCCCACGCGACGATCGTGCCGCCCACACCCAAAGGGCGCGAGGACCTACGCGCCGGCGCCCGCCTGCGCACCGGATCGCGCGCCCCCGCGAGTCGGGATCGCCACACGCGCCGCCGCACCGCGCGCACCCGCACCGTGGATGGCCCCGACACGGAGACCACTCAAACAACACGCCCCGCCAAGGTAAAAACCACCACCGCCGCTGGAGGCGCTCTAACCCACATTGGACAGCCAAATCTGCGATTCTACCTCGACGCATTGCACCAAAGCCGCGGATATCACGCTTAAAATCGCTGCATAATCCCGAAACCGCCACACCCGGCAACCATTCGCAACCCGCCGCACACCATCCACTTGTACTAACGAGGATCGTTGTCGGTTCGCCGAATTAGATCGCGAGTAATGATGCATAACGCCGAATCCGGCAGAGTGGGGCCGTCACGCGGCACGTACCATGGCCCGCAACCAAACTATCCACATAACTTCGCACGGCTCACCTGTGCAGAGCTTCCTTAGCTCTCAGCCCGGCGCCGATTCTCCGAGAAGACGCCCGCAATCAGCGCCAGCGTCGCCACGGCGAGCGACGCAAGTGTGAGCAGCTTCCCCTTTTCGTACGGCGCATTCACGAAAGTCAGATCGACATGCGTCGCACCGGTTGGCAGCTCAACACCAATCAGCACGTAATCCGCGCGGTCGACCTTTGCATCCTTGCCATCGACACTCGCCTTCCACCCCGGATAGAAATTCTCCGAGACGACGAGCGTCGCGTTCGCCGGTGCGGGCTTGTCCAGTGTCAACTTTATTCGTCCTGGCTGCCACATCGTTGCTTGCACGTGGATGCCGAGTGAGTCGGGCATCGTCGACGGCACGGCGACTGTTTTGAGTGTGGTATTCGGACCGAGCATCGCGACGCGCATCGGATCGAACCGCGCGTCGAGCAATGTTGGCAGCGCGGACTCGTCGGCCACCTTCACCGCGATCGGCGTCACCCACGCCGGCGGATTGTCGCCCGGCATGCCATAAACACTTACCATGTCGCCCGCGGAATTGCGCACGGGTCCCGCCAGACGTGGTGCACCCGGAATCGGTGGCTTGGTACCGTTCGTGTACAGATAGCGCACGTTGTACAACTGCCAGACACGCGGATTACCGACGCGTTTGATGAACTGGTCGCTGTCCCACCCCGTGACGTCATCATAGCGACCAAGCTCGTTGCCGTGGTAACCGACGATGCTGCGAATGCCATGCACCATGAAGCCGGTGCCCTTCCCTTCACCACTGCCCAAATACGGATCGCGACGCGTGCCCGTCATCTCCGAAACGGCTACAGGCCACACACGACCGGTCGGCGCGGTCTTCAGAAAGTCGATCGTTGCATCCCCGGCGTACAACTCGGATGCCTTGGGCGCAAAGCGCCAGTACGAACGTTCGATCGACCATAGATCAAGAGCGGCAATCGCGACCACCGCCCACGCAGCAATCAGCGGTGACACGCGCTTGCGCGACGCGGCGAACAACACGCCGATCGTTGCCGCCAGCACGATGAACGAACGCCACGCACCGATCACGATGTTGGACGCATTCTCATCAACACGCGTCTCGCGACCAGGCAGTGCAAAGCTGGCCGACATGTTGCCGATCGCCCCCGCGCTCGCCAGCAACGCGATCACGAGTCCGCCAATCAGCCAACCGATCGCGTAGCGCGACTTGATCCCTCGCGTGAGTGCACGATCCGCACCGATACCCGCGAACAGCGCAACGCAGAACGACACGACGTACAGCATCGTGCTCGGCGCGCGGAACGATTTCGTACCCGGCACCAGGTATACGAGGTTGAAGAACGGTGTGTATCCGCCGAGTGCCCAGAGTGTCGAGACGATGAGCGCACCAACCCAGAACCAGAGCATGCTGCGTCGTACCGTTGCGGTCCCGAAGGCGAGACCGGCGAGCAGCAACACAGCCACGCCGATGTACTCGCTGTGCAGATGGATTCCGTTGCGCCCCGAGTACAGCGTCAACATGCCGGAGAACTGCGGCAGATACGTGTTGAGCAATTCTTCGGGCGGCAGCGAATACGAGATGGCGTGCTCCCATCCCCGGTCGGTCGCGCGCGGCGAAAACGGGATGTATTCGATGAGTGGCCAGAACTGGATCGCGCCACCGAGCATGCCCACAGCAACGGCACACGCCGCCAAACCAAGGCGCTTCACCGCAACGCCCGTCGCGAGCTTGGCACCGACCGCAGGCGCACTGAACGCGAGGAAAAGCGCATACGCGCCACTGAGCAGCAACAGGTATTGCAACAGCTGCGGATGCGGTGTGAGCACCGCGAGTGTGATCGTCAGTGCGAGACTGCCCCACGCCCACGCGCGACCGTCACGCATCGCGCGATGCACAAAAAAGAGCGCGAGGGGCAAGAGCGCCGCGACAAAGATCTTTCCGTCGTGTCCGGGCGATACGAGGCCGGCCACGTTGCCCCCCATCTCATACGCCAATCCGCCAATCAGCGCACCGAAAAATCCGAGTCCGATCGCGTTGCGCAGAAACAGATACGTGAAGCAACCCGCGAGAAAGACATGCAACGTCATCCCCCACGTCATTGCAGCATCGGTCGGCATGATCATCCGCAACAAGAATGTCGGATAAAAAATGTCGCCGTGCATCGCGGCCACGTACGGCAGTCCACCAAACAGATACGGATTCCACAATGGAAACCCGTCGCCGTTTCGAAGCGACTGTGCCGCAAAATCGCGAAAGGCATAGCCAGCGATGTACTGGTCGCTGTTCTCGTTCAGCAGCGTCATCCCGCTCAGCGCCGGATAACAGAGCATGAGCGTACCCAGAGCCAACACGCACAGCGCGATCAGCGTCTGTCGACGCGAGTTTTCCTCGCTCATCAACGTCTTTCGTCTCTGCGGCCGTTCGCTAAAGAACGCGAAAGCAAAGTCAGCGCTTTTCCATCGCATCCCGCACATCGAGCAGGATCTCGAAGTACAGTTGCTCGCGGCGGTAAGCAAAATCGAGTGACGTCATCGCCGATGGATCATCGGACTGTTTGGCACGGTCGAACGCCTCGCGGTACATCTCTTCGAGGTTGGTTAGAATACGCTCGCGTGAACGCGACATGCGGAGGCCCTCGAGGGCTTTGAGTGTGAGTCGGGGAGGGAGATCGTCGGGTGACGACGCGCTCTCGTTGACTTCGAACAGGCGCGACACTTGCTGGAACAGCATCCGTCGTGCGTTATCAGGAACGTCCACGGAGGATCAGGCTGAATGAAACGCAGTGACATCTTCGCGCGAGATCAGTACCGCTGTGTGTACTGCGGACTCGTGCGGGAGCCGGAGATGCTGAGCATCGATCACGTGCAGCCGAAGGTGCGCGGCGGTGATGGCTCCGCAGGCAACGTAGTGACCGCCTGTATGGCTTGCAATACGGCCAAGGCTTCGCGTCCGCTCGCACAATTCCTCGCCGAAAACCCCGATGCTCGCCGGAACTTCTTCGAACACGCGCGGTACGTATGGTCAAGGCATCTGCGAGCGGTGGCCGAGGAGCTTGTGCGCCGGGGCGTTGTGGAGCGTCCCAAGGATTTCGTGGAGGGGATCCAAGGGCTGCACGGCTCTGAGGCCATTGCTCAGCAGTTGAATGAAAAATTGGTTGCAACACCTAAACTGACCACTCGAAATTGAGTGGTTTCTTAGTGTTACCCCGGCTCCACTCCCAACCGATGGAATACCGCGTCCTCAATGACCCGCCCCTGTTTCAAATGCTCCACCACAATCCGCTCCAGCAGCTCCACCCCTACCTCCGCGTACCACACGCCCTCAGGGTAGACCACAACAATCGGGCCACCGCCGCACACCCCCAGGCATGGTGCCTCGCTCCGCTTTACACGGTTCGGCCCGAATAGCAGCTCCTCGCGTTGCAGGAGCGACGCCAGCCGACTGTAGATCGTCCGCCCGCTGCGAGATTCGGAACAGAAGCCTCCAGTGCACACCAGCACGTGCCGCGAGTACGCCTCCATCACCGGCAAAGTCCTGGGCTGCTTGCTCGACACGTTACTCGGGCATCCGTGGCTTTTCGTTGTGTTTTTCATTCGCGCGCCGCGCCGCGCGCTCGCGCACCAGCGTGTACATCCCGCGCATTGCGAGCATCGTCCCCATCAGCGAAACGGCGATTCCTTGATTACCTGCATTTTGCAGCCACCGCGCCGCGCCGGCGGTCATGAGAAACCCAATGCCGGCGTAGGCCATTCCGCGCAGCTGTACCGCGTTCCAGCGCCCACTGCGGCGCTGAAACAACGCGGAGCCAAGCAACCAGGCGCCACCGGTTCCCACCATCGCCGAGGCAAGCGTTTCGCGGTCCAGATCCACGTGCGTTCCTCCAACGGATGTCTCTTCTCGCCACGCACCCGCGCGACGAATGCCTGCGCATCTCTTCGCGGACAAGTGGAAGGTAACGCCATCGCCTATTATTCCTCCATGATCCCACTCCCATCTCTTCCCGACCCGCTCGTCGCCGCCAAGGGCTACGTGCACCCCGAGCGTCTTGTCTCGACCGAATGGTTGGCCGCGAATCTCGCAAATCCATCCATTCGCCTGCTCGAGTGCAACGAAGATGTTTTGCTCTACGAGCTCGAGCACATCGCCGGCGCTCAGAAGCTCGACTGGCATATCGATCTCAATGATCAGGTCGAGCGCGACTACATCGCCGCCGACGCATTTCAGGCGCTGCTTCGTCGCAAGGGAATCGACGATTCGACGACGGTGATTTTTTATGGCGACAAGAACAACTGGTGGGCGACGTACGCCTTCTGGGTGTTCAGACTGTTCGGTTTTGACAACGCCGTCATTCTCGACGGTGGCCGTGCCAAATGGCTCGGCGAGTCACGCCCGACCACCACCGACGTTCCGTCCTTTCCCACCACCAACTACAGCGCCGCAACTCGCGACGACTCCACCATTCGCGCCTTCATCGACGACACGCGTGTGCACATGACCGCGCGCAAACCGATGGTGGATGTGCGTTCGCCGCAGGAGTACACGGGCGAAAAGCTGCACATGCCCGACTATCCGCAGGAAGGCACACTTCGCGGTGGCCACATTCCCGGCGCGCACAGCATGCCGTGGGCCAAAGCCGCAGCCGCAGACGGCTCATTCAAAACGGCCAACGAACTGCGCGCGATCTACGAAGGCGAACTGGGACTCAAGACATCCGACGACGTCGTCACCTACTGTCGCATCGGCGAACGGTCTTCGCACACGTGGTTCGTTCTCACCTACCTCTTGGGCTTCGACCGCGTCCGCAACTACGACGGCTCGTGGACCGAATGGGGCAACACGGTGCGCGCACCAATCGCCAAAGGAGCTGAACCATGAGCGGTGAAGAGAAGCTGCCGAACGCCACCGAGCTCCCCGCAGTCGGAAAGGCGCCCTCGGTCGTGACGGTCAAGTGGGACGGTGAGCATCGCTTCGACGCAGGCGTGGCCGCGGGCGGCCCCACCATTCGTATCGACGCCAGCCGCAAGACCGGGCCGTCACCGGTCGACATACTCCTCACCGCTCTCGGCAGCTGCTCGGCGATCGACGTGATCGAGATTCTCGCCAAACGACGCACCCCCGTCGAAGCGCTCGAGGTAACCGTCGTTGGTGAACGCGCGCCCGCAGTCCCATCACGCGTCAGCAAGGCCATACTGACCTTCACGATGATCAGTGCAACGGCCGAGCGCGATCACGCCGAGCGCGCCATCGAACTTTCCATAACCAAGTACTGTTCGGTGCGGCACTCGCTCGATCCAAACATGCCAGTGGAGTGGAAGCTCATTCTCAACGGCGTGTAGGCGCAGTCACGCTTTTCCGTTCGTCACCTACTTTTCGTTGAGCGCCTTGCTGATCCATCCCAGCGCCCTCGGATCGTTTGATCGCGATAGCCAGAAGATCGCCGTCTTTCTGAGTTCTCGATCGGGCAATGTTTCGACCATGCGCAGCAAATTGGGCACCGCTTCTTCCGTGGGGCGACGAGACAGCGCGAAGATCGCCTGTTTGCGTATTTCGCGATCTCCCGGCTCATACGCGATCGAGTCGAGCGACGCCGTCACTTTGTCGCTTGCAAATTCGCCGAGCCAGAACACAGCCTGACTGCGGACTTCCTTCGGACGCTGCTCGTTCCTGGCAATGCGCAGAAAGACTGGCCACGCTTCGACAGAATCGGTGACTGTCAGCACGTGAATCGATTCGCGTGCCGGCTTGTCGTTACCACGCTCGGCTAGGTCAAGCAACCATTGTCCAACTTCCCTGGCTGACACCGTGCCGAGTTCCGTGTAACCAGTGTCGGCCTTCCAGCGACCACCGACATACGTGCGCATCTCCCGAATCTCGCCGTACGCTTTCACGACAACCAAACGCACTGGGCCACGATCGCACTGAAATTCCACATCGCGCGATCCATTCCAATTGTTGTACGACGTACCTGTGCCGCCGGGACGGGTGCGATACCAACTGCCGCCATTGCCGCAAACTCCGGCGCGCGCCGCGAAGGAAAGTCGCACCATCCCGTCGCGCACCGCATCCACCCGAGCCCCGATGCCCGATTGCGCTGACACGATCGGTGCCGACGCCATCAAAACCGTGAGGATGGCAGTCGCGCTCAAAGTGTTTGCAACGGCGCGTTTCATCGGTCGATAATCTCCTGCAACAGCGCCAGCGCACGCGGGTCCTTGCTGCGCGACAGATACAAGATGGCCTGCTTGCGGAGTTCGAGGTTCTTTTCGAAACGCGCGATCGGGAGTAGCTGATCGATGCCGTTCGACGACGCACCGCCATTGCTGTTGTGATTGCGCGAACTGAGGGAGCCAAGCGCGGAAAGAAGCTGACGCTTCATCTCGAGCTCGTTGTTCTTTTCGTAGAGTGTGGCGATCGCGTCACCGGTCACGTTCATCGACACGAACATGTTCACGACAGTGCGACGAGTTTCGAGCGACTCTTTCTGGTTTTGCGCGATCTGGAAAAGGAAGTCACGGGACGCATCGGTCTTCACTTGTGCGATGGTGTACAGCACGCGCTCACGGAACCGTTGATCGTCGGCTTTGGCGTAGACGTCCTTCAGAAAATTCATCGGATCTTCCGTCGACACGGGCGCATCTGTCGTCCGGCGACGCGCGGGATTCAGATATGTCCCGGCGTACCAGTTGAGCGCATCGGCGCGGAGATCGACCGGTGCGTTTGCATCGAGTGCAATTTCCCGCAGCGCCGCGATTGCTTTGGGTGAACGCGAGCGTGACAACGCGTAGACCGCGCGCTTGCGCAAGTCGAGATCGCCGCCGCCCTTGGCCAGGTCGATCAACATGCCCGCCGCTTCTTCGGTTGGCACGTTGGCCAGCCAGAAGACCGCCTGCTCGCGAACCTCCTTGTCCGGATCGGTCTTGGCGACGTTCATCAGCACGTCTGCCGCGTCCGGCGCCTTGCGTGATGCGATCAGCCACACCGCAGTACGACGCATGATCTGCGTACACGGTTCGCGGCGCGCGAGCACTTTCTTGAGAATCGGAATTGCCCGCTCGGCATCGACCTGCATCAGTGCGTTGAGCGCGTCGATTCTGTCATCGTCCGCCTGCCTCGGGCATCCGTCGTCGGACGCACTGCTCGCTTTGCCGTACAGTGTCAGCGCCGCCTTGGCGTCACCGCCACGCGCCAACATTCCAGTGATGCGCGACGACAGAGCCGATGCATCACCGCGTGTCGTCGCCTTCGGGAACTGTCTTTCCTGATAGGCGAGCGCTTCCTGAGCCGCGCGCAAATCGTTGTTGTCGCCGATGCGCTGCAACGCGAACGCTTCCCAATACGGCGCGTCGGGCGTGTACGTCGACTTGGGATACTGATCGCGAATACGACGGAAGAGATCTGCAGCCTTGCGATACGAGTCACTCGAAAGTGCCTTGCGTGCCTCGCGGTAGAGCGAATCGGCCGGGTCCTGCGGTGCCCACGATTCTGGTGGCACACGACGCAGCGCGTTCTCACTCTGCGTCGCGTACATACCCAATTGTCCAACGAGATCAGACGCCGCCATTGCCTGCGCTTTCATCCCTTCTGCGTCAAATCGCGACAGGTCGGCAAGACGGGCGAAGTCCAGACCCTGCATCGTCGTTGCCACTGTAGCCAGTTCCTGGGTCCCTCGTTCGTCGAACGAGCGTGCGAGATCGGTGAAATCGGCGAGACCGTCAAGTTGCGCTTTGCGATAGAAATACGAGTCGGCGCCTGGATACTCGGCTGGCATTGCCGGTCGCGGAGTTGGTGACACCTTGGGTCGCGGCGCAGGCATGGGTGCTCGCGCCGGCTGCGGCATTTTGCGCGCCAATGGCGGCGTCTGCGCATTGAGTAGTTGGTGCGGCAGACACAGCGCATAGCCGCACGCGAGCATCACTGCGAACGCCAGCTTCACACGGGCAGACATGGACGCGGTCGCAGCTGTAGCGGGAGTTGTAGACATCATTCATCATCTCCGAGGACGGTCAGCTCTTCGCGACGCGTTGCGGCCGTCATGACGGCACGCACGCGTGGAAGCAGGTTGGTTTCGCGCATCGTTTCGGTCGGTGCACGGCGCACTTCGGGAGCAGACGTCCCGCGCGCATCGATGATCTGCATCAACACAAGCTCAAGGTCCTGCAACAACGCTGTCGTGCGCTCGTCACGCAGCGAGGGTTCATCAAGCAGCAAACGGGTCGTGCCGAGCAGTTCACGCGCCCACGACGTGACATCGAGTTCAGGTCCCTGCTTCGGATCGCGATCACGCACTGCGGTGAGCAGCGCAACGGTGCGCACGAGATGTTCTTCCATCGCCACACGCGCCGGCGCGGCCATCGAGTCGGAGAGTTGCGCCATGGTATTTGCGACAGGCGCCGCGGCCCTCGGGATCGCATATCGTCCGATCGCGATCCCTCCCACCAGCACGGCCGCAATCGCCGCAATCCCGCGCCACCGCCCGAAGCGCGTCACTGGTTGTCCATCTCCTATCCCCCGTTCACCATCCCCTGCTTTCGTCGCCGCACGCCGCTGCTCGATGCGTTTCCACATCATCTCGCGAGGCACTTCGATTTCATCGCCAAGCTCGCGAGCGAGCGCGGTCATCCACGGCTCGAGCCGCGAGAGATCGTCGTCGGCTGTTGGTTCGTGCGGGTGCTGCGTTTCGTCTGTCATGCGAGCTCCGTTCGTGCAAATGGCGCAAGTGCCGTCCGCAACTTTTCTCGTGCACGTGAGAGTTGAGACTTGCTGGTGCCCACGGCGACACCAAGCGCTTCACCGATCTCTTCGTGCGTGTACCCTTCGACATCGTGCATCACGAACACGCGCCGACTCCCTTCCGGCAGTGCATCGATTGCGTGACGCATTCGAGCTTTCAAATCCGGTTCGCCCATCACCGGCCATCGCCCCACCAGCTCCGCGTCCTCGATCGGCGCGGCGTACGCATCGCGTCGTTTGAGCGTCCTCAGCCCATTGAGCGTGATCGACACGGCGATGGCGTGCAACCAACTCGACAAGGCAGATTCACCGCGGAACTGTGATATGCGCTCGAAAGCACGAACGAACGTGTCCTGCGTCCAATCCTGCGCGAGATCCGTCCGCCCACTCATCCGGAAGATGAGTCGGTACACACGATCGACATGCCGGTCGTAGAACTCGCGTTCCGCGATGGAATCGTTCGTCTGTAGTCGGGCAAGCAGTTCCGCATCACTCACGGAGACGCTGCCGGGGTTCGGTCAGGGCGTTTTGCGCATGCATGTTCAGTTGGATGACAACACGGGTGGCCAAACGGTTGCATCACGTTCGCCAGCCGATTTGAAACGGGCGCCAAACAAGCACAACGCGATCGTGACTCGCGCGCGACCGAATGAACTGCGGCGCGTTACGCCGTCTCGGCCCTTGGCACGGCGACATGCTCACCGCCGCGCTGGGGAGCGACGATCGGCTGCGCCGACCCCTGATTCAGGAGACGGGCGTTGGTGTCCGTAAACACCTTGGTGATGAACCGCTGCCCCTCGCCAATGCGCTCGACCTCGAGCCCAATCGATTCGACTGACTCGGTCAGCTGCTGCAACTTTTCCTGCAGTTCCCTGGGCACCGGCGCAACGACCGTGGCGCTACGCTTCCAGATGCGGCGTGCATAGGCGATCGCGATCGGCATCAGCACCACCAAAGTGAACACGATGGGAATCGCGAAGATTTCGTCCGGGGGCCCTTGGCGCTGGTACGGCGGTGGTTCGACGATGGCACCGGGGATTGAGGCAGCCGCAGCAACTGCAGCGTCGGCCTGCGCAATCG
>JAYUWD010000420.1:0-3457 GCA_043753735.1 Gemmatimonadaceae bacterium | reverse complement strand
GCGCGATGAATGCACGACGCTCGGCGGCATCGATACCCGCCGTGATGCCGCGCGATGTGCCGGTGCGGGCGTCCATGCGGGACATCGATCCATTCTGGCTGGAGAAGTAGTAGATCTCCGGCGTGACGGGATTCATGGCGGTAAAGGCGCCGTCGCCACCGCCAACCCCATTCCACTGGAGCGTGCCATTTCGCGCCAGAATGGTGCCGTTGTCCTGCATCCCCGTTAGGACGCCCGTGGGATCGGTCGGGTGTACCGACAGCCCCGGGTAGTGCAGCGAGGTTGCCAGCCCCGCGTTCACCGACGCAAAAGTCTGGGCGCCATCGCGGGAGAGAAACGCTCCGCCGTCGCTGCCGCCAAAGATGCGACGGGAATCATTGGGGTCGACTGCGATGACGTGCCAGTCGCAGTGGATCTGCGGCGCTATTTCCGTGAACGAGGTACCACCATTTACGGAGCGGAATGCGCGCACGCCGCCAACAAAAATCACACTCGGATCTTTGGGGTCGACGTCGATCATGAGATTGTACTCACTCTGCTCGCCGAAATTGTTGCGGCCGGAGACCGCCGGTCCCGCCAACACGCCGGTCGCGGCGAGGGATGTTCGCATACCGGCGGCATCGTCCCAGCGATACAGTCCGCCAAATCGCCGATCGGTGCGTCCAGCAAGAATCCATACGTTGCCGGGCTGTGCCGCTGACATCGCGATTTCCATGCGCCCGATCAAAAGCTCGGGCTCGAAGTTGGTCACCGAAGCCCAGCTCACCCCGCGGTCGGTGGAGCGCCAGAGGCCGGGAGGCGTCGCACTGCCCGTCACCCCCTGACGCGCCGCAAACATGACGTTGGGGTCGCCCGGATTCTGCACCACGTCGTTGAAGGTGAGAACCGGCGTGGGACGCGACCAGGAGCGTCCGGAATCGGTAGAGCGGAACAGCCCCTGATTGGTCGCCGCCACCAGTGTCGTGGCTGTCGTGGACCCGGCCGTACTACGATCGATAACGATCTTGTAGAACACGAGCGCCGACGCCACCGACGTCACGAACGGCGCCGTGGCGATATTCGTCCACGTATTGCCGCCATCGATGCTGCGCAGCACGCCGCATCCAGCTGTCGCCTCGGCCGGTTCGCCCGTGCCGGCATACACAATGTTGGGGTCGACTGGATCGATGACGATCGCACCGATCACCAGTGAACACTGATTGTCAGTTACAGGTGTCCAACTTGCGCCTTCATTGGTGCTCTTCCACACGCCACCGGCGGCCGTTCCGATGAACAGGATGTTGCGGTCGGTTGGATGGAAAGCCAACGCTGGAACCCGGCCGGCGTCCAACTGTGGCAGCGAACCGAAGAATCCGTTCTGCCCGTAAAAGCCAAGTGGCCCAATGGAGCTCCAGCGGCCCGGCACCGGAATCGGCACCATCGAACCCGTGCTGTACGACGCCGCGCGCGCGCTGGCCGCGAACCATTTGTCGAAGGTCATCCCGGATCTCGCCTCGGCCGACCCCGGCACCGCGTCCCACAGCTCGATCAGCGCTTGGCGGCGCACCTCGGGGTCGCTTTCGCGGACCACGGGCGGTTGCTGGGCCACCAGTGGATTAAACGCAACCGCGATTCCCAAAGTCAGGCTTGACAGCGACAGTTTACAGCGGCGCAAAAGACAGCGGGTCTGATTCATCGTGTTCCCCGTTCGTTCAGCAACGTGAACGCGAGCGCATTGGAGCTACCGCGCACTGTGGTGACCCGAACGGCATAAGGACCACTGGGGAGCCGCGCCGGCGGCGACTCGCCACGTCCCGGCCGCTGCACATCGTCCAGCGGCACCGTGAAGCGCAGCGTCGTAGCCGATCGGCGTGGAACCTGCCGCAACACCAGATCGCCGAAATTCACGGTGTTCAGCGAGTCGAAGCCGACGCCGGTAACAATCACGTTCACCACCTGACCCTGCGTGACATCACCGCGACTTGGCGACAGTGTTTGCAACGATGGTGCTTGGCCGGAGGTTGGGGGGCGATGACACCCCGCGACCACGGCCATCGTCGTAAGCGAGCAAATGACGGCGCGCATACCGGGATGACCGCGTTCAGGCATGTGCGTCGCGGTCATTTGACGAGCTCCCGTCGGACGTCGAGCACGCTCGTAAGCTGTTCCCCACTTACCGCATGCGCCTCTTGCACGGTGAGTTGCCAATCAGCTGTACCTTTGGCGCTGGCTGCCATGGTTGATCCCGCGGGTGAGGCGCGCACGAACGTCAGCGTGATGATTGCGCCATTGGCCGCCCCCTCGATCCAGGCTGCGGCCAGCTTGACCACATTTTCCTTCGCGCGGCAAGCAAGCAATGGGTGCCCCTGCGCACTTGAACATTCGACGAAGCGCCACTCCGCCGCCGAGCTCACTTGGCTGGTGAGGCTGCCGATCACAGCGTTTGGGGATGTTTCGAGTGTCAGCGCGAGGCGAAGGGTATCGCTGCTGCCAGGCGCTTCCCGGAGGCTCAGCACCGGACGCGCAGCAACGGGTCGCGGCTGCTCGGTCAGGTCGGAGGCCTGATGACAAGCCGTCAACGCCAAAACGGCCAACATCACGAACGACGGCGCGCGCGTGTTTCGATCGCTATTCATGGGACGATGACGATTGGATTGAACACGGTCGTGGTGGCCGTAAGGTTGGTCAGGTCGCCAGCCAGAAGCTGGTTGAGGGTCAAAATCAACTGATTGCCCACGTTGCGTTGATTGACTCGGCATATGAGGCGAAGCAGTGGAACCTCACCCGAAACCGGCGTGGTGGTTGCCCATGTCACACGCACGTTTTCCTGACGCTCAACGGACCCTGTGACAACCCCCGGACGGAGCGCAACCACGCTCGTGACCGTGAAAGGCGAATAGGGAAACGAGTTCGCGCCGGGCCAGGCCACTTCGAAGTCGGCGGCACTCAACGTCCGACCGTCACGCGATTCCACCTGGATGATGATCGAAAACGTGTCGGTGGCGATGCGATAGGAGGGGAGTGTGGCGCGGAGCATCGGACCCGTGGCGGACGCCGGCACAAAAATCAGAACAGAGTCAGCTACGGCCGGGTTCCGATTGGCCTGCGCCACCACAAACGTGCGGCCCACCTGCACACCGGTAATGCGACCATCCGACGCGACCGTAGCGCGCGACGGATCGCGCGACGTCCAGCGAACACCCGCGGTGCTGATGGGAAGCTGCTGCGCATTCCGTGCCGATAGAAACGGCATGAGCGTCGCAGTGGGTGATCCCAGAATGATTACGCGTCGCGTGGTGTCGGCGCCGCTTAGGGCCGTTGTGATGAACGCTGGCGGCGGGGTCGTATCGAGCGGCGACAGCGCAAACGTTCGGGAGGAGACGGCGGCCAGCCCTGCCGAGGCGAAGCGCAAGCTGCGCGTGCCCGCCGTCCCGCCAATGACCAGCGCCGCGAACGTCGCGCGCCCCAGCGAGTCGGT
>JAYUWD010000419.1:0-10451 GCA_043753735.1 Gemmatimonadaceae bacterium | reverse complement strand
GACCAATCCCGCTTCGAGCAGCTGCTGAATGCGCGCGTACGAAAGCCCCTCAATGTCCATCGCATCCTTCGATGCAAAGTGCACCAGCCCTTCGAGCTGACGGCCAGAGCATGCAACATTGGGACAATAGATCGCGACGTCGTCGCCATATTGCACCGTCTTGGTTTGACAGCGTGGACAGAACTCCGGCATCGCCCACATCACTTGGCTACCGTCACGCTTTTCGGGAACAGGGCCAAGCACGTACGGGATGACATCGCCTGCACGCACCACCTGCACGACATCGCCATCGCGCAAATCCTTCTTGGCGATCTGGTCGGCGTTGTGCAGCGACGCGAACGTTATCGTCGCGCCACCCACATCGACCGGATCGAGCACGGCAAACGGCGTCAACACACCGGTGCGTCCCACGTTGACGTCGATTCTGATCAGCTTGGTCAGTGCCATATCCGGCGCAAACTTCCGCGCAATCGCCCAGCGCGGTGTACGATCGTTGCGTACGCCAAGCTCGTCCTGCAGCGCGACGTCGTTCACCTTGACGACCCCACCGTCGATGGCAAATCCAAGCTGTGCGCGCGTCTCATGTTCGACGGTGTGCGCCCACGTCATCACCTCGTCGATCGTGTTGCACAACTTGCGATGCGGCGCGGTTGGAATGCCCCACGTTGTCAGCGTGTCGAGCAGATCCCACTGCGTCGGCGCAATCGAATTTCCATCTGGCAGCACCACGGCGTAACCGTAGAAATGCAGCGCCCGCGATGCGCTGATCGACGAATCAAGCTGCCGCAGCGAACCGGCTGCCGAATTGCGCGGATTGACAAAAACAGACTCACCTGCGGCCACCCGCGCTTCGTTCATCTTTTCAAAATCCGCGTAGGGCAGATATACCTCGCCGCGAATCTCCATGAGGGGTGGATGTCCTTTCCCGCGCAATCTGAGAGGAATGGCCTTGATCGTCCGGATATTCGACGTGACATCTTCACCCTCCGTACCGTCGCCACGCGTGGTGCCTGTCGTCAACACCCCATCCTGGTACGTCAGTGCCACGGCCGCACCATCGATCTTGAGCTCGACGGTATACCCGCTGGTCCGCACGCCGTCGCCCACAATGCGCACAATCGACTCTTCAAACCCCCGCAGCTCGTTGTCGTCAAAGGCGTTGTCGAGCGACATCATTCGCACAAGATGCTTGTGCGGTTGGAACGCAGATTGCAACGGTGCTCCAATGCGGTGCGTCGGCGAGTCCGGCGTGCGCAATGTGACGTGCCCAGCCTCAATCGCCTGTAGCTCACGGAACAGTTGGTCGTAATCGTGGTCTGACAGCGTGGGACGATCGAGTACGTAGTATTCGATCTGGGCCTGAGCGAGCTGGTCGCGAAGTTCTGCGGCGCGCTGGGCGATGGGGGCAGGGACGGCGCTCATGATCGGAAAATTAGCGCGCTTCGCGCGGGAGGCAGCATGTCGTACGGGAGAGAACAGGACTCGGACAACTTCAAAGGTTTTTCATTCGGGATAATTGTGGGGGCGCTAATTGGTGCGAGCGCGGCACTCCTGCTTGCCCCGGCGAGCGGCGACGAAACTCGGCGCGTGCTCCGTCGAAAAGCGCATCGGCTTTCCGAGCGTGGGGGCCATACGTTGGGCCACGTCGCCGAAGACGCCGAGCGGGCTGCACGTCAGCTCGCTCGCCGCAGTCGCAAGGCGGCGGTTCGTGCGCGCGATGCCGCCGAAGCATTGATCGATCAGGGACGTCGCCAGACCATGTGGCGCTCGTGAAGGCACGTCGCAACGACATGTTCCGACACTAACGGAGATTCTTCAGCTCCAACTCGGCGGCCCGACGGTACACCTCGTCGTTCGGGTCCGCCAATGGCGCTTTGATCGCCAACAAATATTCGGCGCGCGCTTCAGATGGGTGATTGCTGTCACGGTACACTCGCGCCAGATCGAGCCGATGAACCAGCCGATCCGGCTCTACGGCAACCGCTTGTTTCAGATAGCGCGTGGCCTCAGCCCAACTGGCGGTCTCAAGAAGAGCGCCGCCGAGAAAGGCTTTCGCAAAAACCCGCTGCACGCCGCCAAGTCGCATAACCTCTGCATTCCACGCGCCCATCACATGCAGCGCGCCCGGGTGACGGGGCTGCAACTCGAGCGCACGTAGCGCCTGTGTGCGAACCTCACCTGCATATTTCACGCGATCGCGCGCGCCGAGAGTCAGCGCGGTGCGGCCCAGTGCGCGTGAAAGATGAAAATGCGCATCTGCGTCCTGATCGTTCAGCGCAACGGCACGTCGTGCGTAATCGGTGGCGCGTGCGTTCAACGACGCGCGGCGCGCGGCATTCGATTCGACCTCTCCGATATCGACGGCTTCGCGCGACGCTTTCCACAGTGCCGTGAATCCCCGCGGATCGAGTTTGATCGCCGACTCGTAATGATCGAGCGCGGCGACACTATGTCGCGCCAGACTTTCCTTGTCGCCGAGAGCCACCTGTTCCGCCGCCGACTGAGCACGCGCCGATGTCAAGGCGGCAAGTGTGAGCAGCGCGCCCGACGCGAAATGCAGCAACCCCGGTCGGCGCTGCTGCACAGTCCTGAAACGTGGGGCTAAATGGAAGTACGTACTCATTGCTAACTCCGGCAAGCAGACGCGCAACGCGCGTGGTAAGTTGGCTTCACTATGTTGGCACGCACACTGATCGAACGAAAACGCGACAACGGACGCATCACGAAGTCCGAATGGCGCACGCTCATGCAACACTACGCAGCAGGCGACGTTCCTGACTACCAGATGGCTGCGCTTGCAATGGCCATCTATCTGAACGGACTCGATCGCGAAGAAATTGGGGCGCTCACCGATGCGATGCTCAGAAGCGGTTCAGTGCTTGAGCTATCTCATCTGCGAGTCGGACGTGTAGATAAACATTCCACTGGTGGAGTCGGCGACAAAGTCTCGCTTGTGCTGGCACCACTCGTTGCTTCGCTTGGCGTCGCCGTGCCGATGATGTCGGGACGCGGGCTTGGGCATACGGGCGGTACCCTCGACAAGCTCGAATCGATCCCCGGTTTTCGCACCGATCTCACACTCGATGCGGCAACGAAGTTGATCGAACGGATCGGTTGTGCACTGATTGGACAGACCTCCGAAATCGCCCCCGCAGATCGCCGCCTGTACGCGTTGCGTGATGCCACAGCGACGGTGGAAAGTATCCCTCTGATCAGCGCCAGCATCATGTCCAAAAAGCTGGCGGAAGGTCTGACCGGACTCGTATTGGATATAAAGCGCGGATCGGGTGCATTCCTTCCCGAACTCGATCGCGGGCTCACGCTGGCGCAAACCATGATCGACCTTGGTGCCGATTATGGATGCCCCGTCGTGGCGCTGCTCACGGCGATGGATCGTCCACTGGGGCGTGCCTGTGGAAACGCGCTCGAAGTGGAAGAGTCGATCATGGCACTACGTGGCGAGGGACCGCCTGATCTCATGACGGTGACGTACGCACTCGGTGCCGAAATGCTGCTGCTCGGCGGGGTTGCAATTGATCGTGACGACGCGCGCCGTCGCATGGAGGTCGCCATCTCCAGCGGCAAGGCGGCGCGCAAGTTCGAGGAGATCATCGCGGCGCAGGGGGGAAATCCTGCAGTCGTCGAAGATCCGTCGCTGCTGCCCCAGGCCGCCGAGTGCGAGATTTTTTTCGCATCGCGCGACGGGGTGGTGGCACAGGTGGAACCCAGGACGATCGGGCGCGGCATCACACTGTTGGGAGGCGGCCGTACCCGGATCGAAGACACCGTGAATTCGGCCGTTGGCTTTGTGATCACCGCGCGTCCGGGTGACATCGTCCGGGTCGGGGAGCCCTTGGGAACAGTGTTTGCTCATGATCGGGCCGGCATCGACGGCGGGCTGGCCGTGTTGCGCGCCGCGATTCGAATCGCGGACGAGGCCGAGCCGCCATTGCCACTCGTTTCCCACCGGGTCACGGAAGCGGGCGTGGAACTGTACGACAGCTAGCGCCTCTAATACTTTTCCGTGTCTCGTTGACGCTCGTCGCGTGCCAGCGGCCGCTACGTGCCAAACTCGTACCCTTGATTGCTCGCCAGATGCTTACTCCCGGTATGAACCGCCTACTCAGTCTGGTCTTCGCCGCGGCGGTGCTGCCGCTGCTCGGGCTTTACGCGTTGCTGATCACCATTTCGACGCCTTCTCGTACCGGTGGCATGGAGCCAACGGTGACGACGATTTGCTACATTGCATTCACGTTCATCTTCGGCGCGCTGATCATCGTTTCGATCAATTTTTCGCGTCAGCTTTCGCGTCAGGCCAAGGGGCAGCTCGAGACACCGTAACGGCAATGGGTGGTGGCGCGCGCTTCGCTCATTTGCGCGTGACACACCTAGGGCGCAGATGCTACCGCTGCAGCGCCCATGCTACGGCGGCCAGTGGCCAGCCGTCGTGATGATGCCGACGTTCCCGAGCCTGCACGGTGCGATCGGCATCTGTCTTGCACGAATGACAACGGGCCGACGATCGTAAAACACGTGACCGTCATGAAGCCCGAGTTCGTTCACACGACGGGGGGAACCATTATGGCGCGTACGAGCGACACGACGTCCGACACGACCGGGAAAGGCCACGCGAAGGTGAAGCAGGGCACACCCGGCGGCGCCGGTGGAAAGGGTCAGTCCGGCAGCGATGCTGGCAAGACGCAGAGCGCGAAACGAGACAAGTCGGGGTACGGATCGACCGGCTCCAAGCGTTCAGGGGGCACTGGCTCTTCGCAGGGATCGGGTGGGGGATCGGGCGGCACCCACGGCTGATCACGTGCGTACCCTCGATGCTGCGCAATGAGCGATGGACCGGCACAATCGACTCGTGCCGGTCCATCGTATCATGAGAGTGCAAAAATGCTGACTAATTGCTTGCACTAGATAGCGCCTTCAGCCGCCATAGCGGTTTCGACAGCGCAATACAGATGCGTATGGGGTTCGTCCCAGTTGACGTGTCCTCCAGTTGACCAAATACACCGTTTCCCCCGGTTGAACCGGCATGAAATCGTGTCATTGCAACTTGGCTCCGCACGCACCGAGGCTGTCATGCAGCACCCGCCCAAGCGCCATGCGCACTTCACCCCGACGTCTCGAAAACCAAGCCTGCACGAGCTGACGCGTCTGTGTGGTGCCGTGTTCGCCATTCTGTCGGTGCTAACACTTTCAGCGTGCGGCGGCGCGGACACAGTCGACGATGCGAGCGCGCCGACGATTTCTGCACCAACCGTCGTGCCGCTGTCGCTCCGTGCACCCAACAGTACGCAGGGAACGACGGTTGGCGTCACGTTGAACTACGACGCGACCCAGAGTGGTACCACCTTTAGCGGCACTGGGCTCAGCTACAGTATCGCATTTACGCCGAGCGCCAACGGATTGAGTGCGGTGAACGGACGCATCGTCGGGACGCCGCTCGCTGCGGCTGTTACGACAGCTACCATCGTTGCCACCAACGCCGCCGGGCAAAGCGTCACGAATGCGTTCTCGATTGTTGCGTTCGCTGCCGACCTGAACGCATTGACCCTGCCTGCCGTCTCATTTGCATATTCCGACGCGCGACTACCGCTGCCGCGTCACTTCACCCAGGCACCGCCAAATGCGGGGAGTCCGCAGCAGGCGGACAACACCCCCGCGTCCAATCCGATCACCGACGCAGGTGCCACGCTTGGTCGTGTGTTGTTCTACGATCGACGCCTGTCCATCAATGACCGCGTTTCTTGCGCCTCTTGTCACCGGCAGCAGTTCGCATTCACCGACACGGCGCGACTCAGCACCGGCTTCAACGGCGGTCGGACGAATAGGCAGAGCATGGGATTGACCAATGCACGCTTCTACACACGCGGACGTTTCTTTTGGGATGAGCGCGCCGCCACCCTCGAGGCGCAGGTGCTGCAACCCATTCAGGATGCAACGGAGATGGGACTGACGCTCGATCAGCTGCGCACCAAAGTCTCGGTCACGTCGTACTATCCCGCGCTTTTCACGGCTGCGTTCGGGACACCGGAGATCACGATTGATCGTGTCGGCCTCGCGCTTGCCCAGTTCGTGCGATCGTTGACGTCGGTCAATTCGAAGTTCGATCAGGCATTCGGAGCGAATGGCGTGCCCGACTTCTCGCGCACATTCACCGCGCAGGAACTCGTCGGCCAGAACCTTTTCAACGGCCGCGCCGGATGCGCACGTTGTCATGGAACGAACGCGCACATCAGCGACGACAGCCACAACACGGGACTCGATGCAACGATCTCGGACATCGGCGCGGGCACCGGTCGATTCAAGGCCCCATCGCTGCGCAACGTGCAAGTGCGCGGTCGCTACATGCACGACGGCCGCTTCACGTCACTCGAACAGGTCGTCGAGTTCTATAACTCCGGCGTGCAGAACAACGGCAATCTCGACAACCGGTTGCGCGGTCCAGGCAACGCACCCTTGCGTCTCAACCTGTCGCAAGGCGAGAAGGACGGTCTCGTCGCTTTTCTCACGACACTAACTGACGCGTCATTCCTGAGTGCGCTGCGATTCACGAATCCGTTCGCGCCGTGATCAATGACAACGGCGGCAACTGCGAATGTCGCAAACTGCTCCGTGCCAGTCCGCATGACTTCGAAATCCGGTCGCCACACGCGGGCAACGCGCTGCTGAAACGAACTTGCCATCCGGTCAGAACAAAGTGTGACAAACCAAGCGAACAGCTTTGAGCTGGGGCAGGTCGATCACGCGCTTTGCGGTGCGAACACGCTGCGCCTCCTGCAGGATCTCAGACGCCCGCTCCACACCCGCTCGACGCAGCAGCAGATCCGCCGGTGCAAGCACCGATTGGTTCGTCGCGCGAATGGAACCGTGCGTGCCCGCTTGGCCGATGGACGATGGTGCGTTGGTGCGTTGGTGCGTTGGTGCCGTGAATGCTGCGTGGCAGATCAAACACGAGTTGCGCCTCGCCTAGCGGATTGTCAACATCGCCGGGAGGGCCGCTCTTCTCGTCTTTCGCCCACGACTCGTCGGCGGGAAAAATCCACTCGGGGTTGAGCACCACTTGCGTGATGGTCCATTTGCCCGTGCGCGTGGGCTTTTCTGCGCGGCCCACCGCGATATCGTGCTGCGCGAGCGCATCGGGAAAGGCGTCAAGCATCCGAAGGCGCCGCGCCGCGATGTCCACTTCCACGCAAATGTCCAACGAATCGCGAGATGCAAGGTGCTCGGTTATTGGTTGCAGCGAATGCAGCCTCGACTGCCGCACCCGCCGCGCCCGCCGCACAAAAGAGAGTCCTAGCAGCGCCCCGACGGGAGAAAGCTCCCAAGATGGTGGCCGAGTCATTTGCCGAAACGTTCCGAGCCCGTTCAATGTCGCGTCCGGTTCGCGCACCACAGGCGAGAAGGGCCAGCAGATATTCCAACGCCCACTTCCGCTCCACGAGGAACGCCGACCCTCACCTCCACGACGCCCCACGCTCACCCGCCACACCGACCTAGATATCCAAATTGCTGACAAACCGAGCATTCGTTTCGATGAAAAGCCGTCTCGGCTCCACATCATCCCCCATCAACGTCTGGAACGTCTGATCCGCCAGCACCGCATCGTCCATCGTCACCCGTAACATCGTGCGCGTCCCCGGATCCATCGTCGTCTTCCAGAGCTGTTCGGGGTTCATCTCGCCGAGGCCCTTGTAGCGCTGCACCATGATGTTGCTGCGCCCCTCGCCGAAGCGCTCGATGTACCCATCGCGCTCCTTCTCGGTGTACGCGTAGAACTCTTCCTTGCCCTTGGCCACGCGATAGAGTGGTGGCTGCGCGATGTACATGTAGCCCGCGTCGATCAATTCGGGCATCTGCCGAAAGAAGAACGTCAGCAACAGCGTACGAATGTGCGCGCCGTCGACATCGGCGTCGGTCATGATGATGATCTTGTGGTAGCGCGCCTTAGCGATATCGAACTCATCACGAATGCCGGTGCCGATCGCGGTGATGATCGTGCGGATTTCTTCGTTCGATAACACCTTGTCGATGCGAGCCTTCTCCACGTTGATGATCTTGCCGCGGAGTGGCAGAATGGCCTGAAAGTCGCGCTTGCGTCCCTGCTTGGCTGAACCACCGGCGGAATCACCTTCCACGAGATACACCTCGCACAACGCCGGATCGGAAAGCGAGCAGTCGGCCAGCTTCCCCGGCAGGTTGGCCACATCGAGCGCCGATTTTTTCCGCGTCAGGTCGCGTGCCTTGCGCGCTGCCTCACGGGCGCGCGCCGCCGACATCGCCTTGTCGATGATGAGGTTGGCGGGCTTCGGATTCTCCTCGAGGTACTGCGACAGCAGTTCGCTCAGCACGCTTCGAACGGCTCCTTCAACCTCCGAGTTGCCCAACTTCGTCTTGGTCTGCCCTTCGAACTGCGGCTCGAGCACCTTGACCGAAATGACGGCCGTGAGCCCTTCGCGGACATCATCACCGGTGAGGCGAACTTCCTTGTCCTTCTTGGACAGGTTCGACTTCTCGATGTACTTGTTGATGACCGACGTCAATGCGCTTTTGAAGCCGGTGAGGTGCGTCCCGCCTTCATGCGTGTTGATGTTGTTGACGAAGGAAAACACGTTGTCGGCGTAGCCTTCGTTGTACTGCAGCGCAACTTCAATTCCGATGTCGTCGCGCGAGGTATCGATGTAGATGACCTCGGTGTGAACCGGCTTCCTGGTGCCAAGTAGATACGTGACGAATTCCTTGAGACCGCCGCGCGCAAAAAACAGCTCTTCACGATGTTCGCCCTCGCGCTCATCCTTGAGCGAGATCGAAATCCCCTTGTTCAAATACGCCAATTCGCGCAGTCGGCTTGCAAGCGTTGCCCATTCGTAACGCTGCGTCTCCGTGAAGATCTCGGAGTCGGGCTTGAACCATACCTTGGTTCCCGACTCCTTCGCGGCGACCGCGCCGAGCACCTTGAGCTTTGTGTGGGTGATGCCCCGACGGAAATCCATGTAGTGCTGTTTGCCGTCGCGCTTGATCCACACCTTGAGCTCGGTGGAAAGCGCGTTCACGACGGACACGCCGACGCCGTGCAAACCACCGGAAACCTTGTACGTATTCTTGTCGAATTTTCCACCGGCGTGCAGCATCGTCATCGCCATCTCGACGCCCGGCATCCCTTCCGACTTGTTCATGTCGACCGGGATACCACGCCCGTTGTCCTCGACGGAAATCGAGTCGTCGAGATGAATCGTGACGTCAACTTTGGTGGCAAAGCCGGCCAACGCTTCGTCGATGGAGTTGTCGACAACTTCGTACACGAGATGATGCAGACCGCGCGCGGACGTGGACCCGATATACATGCCAGGGCGCAGGCGAACCGCTTCGAGACCCTTGAGGGCCGTGATGCTGTCGGCGCCATATTCCTGCTCTGGCTTGTCGCGTTCGGGCTGGTCGCTGCTGTTGGACATGGGCGAGGTTTTACCGGTGGGGTGCGTCGCAAACACAACCCCTGAAAGTACTCGCGCGAGCCCGGCAATGCAACTGTCTGATCGTTTCGTAAGTCATTTGATTGCAACGACTTGGCGCACTCAGCCCCGAAGAGTCCAGCGCAGTTTGTTCACCGGTGGTCGGCTCGAGTCCCGATTTAGGGATTTGAGCAGTTCAGGCTCAAGCAACGACAGCTCGTTCATCCAGGCATTCGTGCGCACCATTACCACCAACGTGCCATCCTGTTGCAACAGAACGGGCTCGGTCACGGCGGCAATCTGGCTACCGACAAGCTTGGGCCACTCGGGAATCACAGAGGCTTGTGCGACACGATCGGTGAGCCCAGCCTGCTTAAGCACCGATGCCAGCACATCGCCCACAGGCGCGAACGCTCGGCGCTTGTCATCCGCTCCGCGGCGGCCACTCATGTCAACACCCCATCGCGCATCACTCGGCGCTCGAGTCGTGTGAATGCAGCAGGGATGTCTTCGATGCGAGGAACGACGAGCAGCACCTGTCCCACACCAGACTGTTCAAGAAGCGAAAGCACGCGTGCGGCGCGACCGCTGTCGAGCTCTGCAAAAGGATCGTCGAGCAGCAGCAGCGGTGTTGCACCAATCGCATCGCGCAACGTCACGAGTTCCAGCAGTCGGAGCGCGATCGCCGCACTCCGTTGCTGGCCCGCTGAACCGAACGTGCGCAGCTCGCGTCCACCGAGCAGCAATTGCAGCTCGTCACGATGCGGGCCGACGAGTGTGATACCTCGACGAAGTTCCTGCCCGCGCTGTTGCGCAAAGCCAGCGAGAAGCGCCGCCGACTGCGCGCCAGAATCTTCGATGGCGGCGTCGTCGGATACGCTGGTTCCGGCGACGTAGCGCATGCTCACCGGGAGCCGTTCGCCGATCGCTTCGGCAATCCGCGTGAACTGCGCCGAGTGGTGTCGTACAAAGGCTTGCCGCAGTGCAACGACC